>NZ_CP044425.1:300000-535332 GCF_008824185.1 Paracoccus pantotrophus | reverse complement strand
TAAAAAAGGCCCCGATCCGCTGGACCGGGGCCTTGAAGTGCCGTCGGGCGCGATGTGCGCCCCGCCGGCGGAGGGAACTATTGCGCCGCGGCGCGGGCGGCTTTCGCGGCCCGCACGGCCTCGGCGATCTCGGCATTGGTGGGGTTTCGCCGCAGCGTCAGCCCGCCATTGACCTGAAGGTTCTCGCCGGTCAGGAAACAGGCATCGGTGCAAAGCCAGGTGATCGCCTCGGCCGTGTCCTCCAGCGTGCCCACGCGGCCCAGCGGGTATTCCCGCGCGAATGCACCGACCACCGCATCATTCCTTGCCGCGCGCCCGGTCATGGGCGAGGCGGTAAAGCCCGGCGAGACCGAATTGGCCCGGATGCCGCGCGTGCCGAACTCGTTGGCGATGCAGCGGATGACGTGGTCCATGCCGGCCTTGGTGCCCATATAGGCGGCGTGGTCGTCCATCATGATCCGCGCCGTGGCCGACGACACCTGCACGATCGACCCGCCGTCGGCCATGCGCCGCAGCATGGACTGGAAGAACTCGAACGGGCCGATGAATTGCAGCCGCGTCATTCGCTCAAGCTCGTCGCGGGTGGTGTCGAGAAACGGCACCAAGAGCCCCCAGCCGGTGCAGTTCACGGCGATGTCGATGCCGCCCATCCGCGCCAGGGCCGCCTCGGCCAGGGCCTCGTTATCCTCGGTCCGGGTGATGTCGGCGGTGACGGCATGGCCGCCGATCTCGGCCGCCAGTTCCGCCAGCACGTCCTGGTGGCGGCCGGCGACGGTGACTTGCGCGCGCTCGGCGGCAAAGCGGCGGGCCAGCACCTGGCCCAGATTGCCCTTGCCGGCGGCACCGATGATGACGGCGCGCTTTCCCTCGAGTCTAGGCATTCGCTCTCCCCTGATTTGCGATGGCTGTTTCGCGATTGCGGACCAGATTCAGGAAACGGTCCAGATCGCCCGCGAATTGCGAGTTGTTGTCGCCGACGACCATGTGCCCGGCATCCTCGACATGCCAGACCAGCGCCCGAGGCGCGCTGCGGCGAAAGGCGGCCTCGGCCTCGTCCGTGACCAGGTTGCTGTCCAGCCCGCGCAGCAGCAGGACCGGGCAGGCGATGTTGCGCAGGTCGCGATCCAGCCGCTGCGCCAGATCCGGCGTCAGCCGCCCGTGGCGCCGGCCGCGCACGAAGGCCGGATCCCAATGCCAGACCAGCCGGCCGTCGTCGCGCCTGCGCAGATAGCGTGCCAGCCCCGTGGCCTGGCCGGCCGGGCGCGGCGCCTGCTTGCGATAGGCCGAGACGGCGCGCGATGCCTCGTCCAGGTCGGCGAAACCCTGGTCCAGGTGGCTGCCCATGAAGCCCAGCACCTCGGCCACGCCGGTCTTGTCCACCTGCGGCACCACGTCGACCAGCACCAGCGCGCGGAACAGTTCGGGCGCATAGCGGCCGACCGCGGCCAGCGCCGCGTTTCCGCCCAGCGAGGCGCCGACGTGATGGATGCCGCCGCCCAATTGCCGCGCGACCTCGGCAATATCGCGGCCATAGCGTTCCAGGCCGTAGTCGCCGGCCGGATCCCAGTCGCTGGCGCCATGCCCGCGCAGGTCCAGCGCCACGGTGCGCCAGCCCTTTTCCGCCTGCGCTTGCGCGACGCCGCGCCAGGAATAGCGGGTCTGCCCGCCGCCATGGGCCAGCAGGATCGTCGGTCCCGTGCCATAGCTTTCCGCCTCCAGCCGCAGCCCGTCCGAGGTGCGGAATTCGAGGATCTCGGGCTTGGTCATGGCATGGTCTCCGGCAGGTCGCGGTCGAGCCAGGCGATGCCGCGCCGGATCAGCTGGTGGAATACCGGCAGGATCCAGGCGCCGCGCTCGACGAAGGGATAAGTCTCGGTCAGGGGCTGCATGTCATAGCGCCCCCTGGCATGGCCGGGGGTCAGATACAGAACCCCGCCCTGGCCGCGCGGGCGCAGGTAAAAGCTCTGGTGCTGTCCCTTGGGCCAGTCGCGGGTCTGAAACAGCGCCGTCTCGCCCTGGAATTCCGAGGCCAGCAGGACCAGGTTCCCCTCGGCATGGCGCTGGAGATAATGCTCGTCCTCCAGGAAGAATGCCTCGACCCCTTCGGTCAGCGCATGGGCCTCGACCGGGCGGATGCGATAGCGGCCGGGCACGGGATGGGCCAGGAACTGGCTGCCCAGCAGGTCGAACAGCAGCGGCTCCATCGCCGGGGTCAGCACCTTGCCGTCGGGCCGGATCCGGATCGCCGAGTTCGTGCCGTGCAGCGCGAACCAGCGCCCGCCGCGCCCGACCCAGTCGGCCAGCGCCGCGGTCTGCGCCGCATCGGGCAAAAGTGCGGCGGTATAGGTGATCAGCGCATCGCAACGCTCCAGCGCGGCCAGGTCGGAATAATCGTGGCGCAGATCGACGCGCAGATGCTCGCGCCGGGCCAGATGCGCCAGCAGTTCCAGCCGGACGAAGTCGAAATCGTGGTAAAGCCCGCCGACCACCAGCAGAACCCGGCGCATGGGGCGCATCGCCTAAGCCCCCCGCCGATAGACCATGTCGGTCGAGACAAAGGAAAATACCGTCTCGCCGTCCTGGTTGGTCAGCGCGTGGCGCAGCGTCGCCAGCCCCACCGCGGGCCGCGAGGCCGAGGGGCGCAGCGCCTCGATGCGGGAATGTGCCACGATCCGGTCGCCCGGCCGCACCGCGCGCGACCAGCGCACATCGTCCCAGGCGACGCCGCAGACCCAGGCGATGTCGCCATTCACCTCGTGATCCAGGATGCGCCACAGGCAGGCAGTGTAAAGCCCGCTGGCGATCACGCCGCCGAACAGCGACTGATCCGCGGTTTCCGGGTCCATGTGGAAGAATTGCGGGTCGTAGCGGGTGGCGAACGCGATCATCGGCTGTTCTTCCACCAGCATCTCGCGCGAGCGGGTTTCCTCGCCCAGGGCCAGGTCTTCCCAGCGGCGGGGCGGTTTCGCGTCACGATCCGACATAGGATTCCAGCACGTGATGGAAATGGCGGATGCGCAATTCCTGATCGCCGATCCATAGCCCGCCGAAACTGTCCGAGTTCATCCCCGCCTGCACCCCCGGCAGGTTGTAGGCGTCCTGGTCCAGCACCAGGCCCAGCGATTTCTCGCCATGCCTGAACTGTTCGTGGCGCGGCTTTTTCGGGCGCGGCTCGTCCTTCTTCAGCAGTTTGAAGATGAACAGGTCGAAGAACATCTTGTTGGGATCGGTCGGATGCGGGCGCTGGCGGAACAGCATCAGATCGTCGGCATGGGTGTTCAGCGTCAGGTTCGGGAAGATGTTGTAGTGGTAATCATCCGTCAGCTGGTCGTCGTTCAGGTCGCTGTAATCCAGCCCCATCTCGGGGCCGTGCTTGCGCTTGAAGGCCTGCAGCGCCTTGCGCACCTCGGTCACGCGGCCGTCGAAATCAGCCGGGTTCATCCCCGCCTCTTTCATCGCGTGCTTGATGAGATGCGGGATCTCGGTGGTTTCCTCGACCCGGTGCGAGATGGTCGAGAAGGGCACCAGATAGCGGTTGTGCCGGCCGTAGCAGTCGATCTGGACGTCCTTGTCCTCGATGAAATACAGCAGTTCCGGGTGGATGCCCTGCACATGGTAGGATTCGTTGAAGGCATCGACCGAGGTCTTCCAGTTGCAATCCCATTCCACGGTCAGGTCCGTCACCTTGACCATGCGCTCGAAGTGATAGGGCTCCAGATGCTCGGGCAGGGGCGCAAGATAGTCCAGCAGCGGCTCGGCCTCGGGGTTCATCGAGAACCAGACGAAGCTGTTCCAGCTGTCGCATTTCACCTCGCGCAGGCCCTTGCAGGGCGGCGCGCCCTGCGGGAAGGTTTCGAGGTCGGGGATGTTCTCGAAGGCGCCGTCCAGCCCGTATTCCCAGAAGTGATACTGGCATTTGAAGCTGGTCGCGTTGCCCTCGCCGACCATGATGCGGTTCCCGCGGTGCAGGCAGACATTGTAGAAGCCGCGCACCGACATGTCCTTTTGCCGGACCAGGATGATCTCTTCCTTGCCGATGGTGGTGACGTGATAGTCGCCGGGATTCGGGATGTCGTCCGTCCGACAGCCCAAGAGCCAGACCTTGGTCCACATGCGCTCC
Organism: Paracoccus pantotrophus; assembly: GCF_008824185.1. NCBI lineage: Bacteria > Pseudomonadati > Pseudomonadota > Alphaproteobacteria > Rhodobacterales > Paracoccaceae > Paracoccus > Paracoccus pantotrophus. Next base: position 531,212 of record NZ_CP044425.1, on the reverse strand, counting down.
CATTCCAGGCGCATGTATTCGGCCGAGGTATAGCGTTCCTTGGGGATCATCGCCGTCCCGAAATCGGGCTTCGCGGCCGGGGCGGCCGGCGTACGGGTGAAATCGGTCGGCTTGATGCGTTCGATGGCCATGAAAGGAACCTTCCTGAGATTCAAAACGGGACGCGCTTGGAAAAGCCGCCGTCCACCAGCAGATGCGATCCGTTGCACCAGGACGCGGCCGGGCTTGCCAGGAACACGGCCGAGCGCGCGATCTCCTCGGCGGTGCCCATGCGCCGGGTGGGCTGCTGGCGGACGGCGTTGTCATAGATGCGCGACCGCGCGACGCGGATCATTTCCCAGTTCGAGCCCTTGAACATGGTCGGGCCGGGCGACAGGCAGTTGACCCGGATGCCCTCGGGGGCAAGCTGCTGGGAAAGCTGCTTGGACCAGGTGACGAGCGCCGCCTTGATGGCGTTATAGGCCATGGGCGCGACGAAGGTTTCGGAGGCGGCCATGGTCGCCAGGATCAGGATCGAGGGGCTTTGCGACCGGCGCAGGGCGGGCAGCGCCTCCTCGACGCCGCGGACGGCGGACATCAGGTCGATCTCGAAATTGCGGTACCAGTAGCGCTCTTCGTCCGTGCCGCCGCCGGCGGACAGCGAGGCGATGAAGATGTCGAGCCCGTCCAGGGCCTCGATCGAGTTCCGCATCCAGTTGCGCACGGCCTCGCCGTCGCGCCCCTGGACGGTTTCGCCATGAAAGCGGACCCCGGCGTCATCCATCTGCCGGCGCAGCGATTCGATGCGCTCGGGCGCGCGGCCGCAGGTGGCAAGGGCGCAGCCTTCCTCGGCCAGGACATGCACGATGGCATTGCCGATTCCCCGCGTTCCCCCGGTCACCGCCGCCTTCAGGCCCCTCAACCGCAGATCCATCGTGCTCTCCGCTGACATTCTTTGCTTGCTGGCAGAATATTACACGCCCGCAAGAGAAAAACAATAACAATACTTTTCTTGTATAATGAATCATTGTTATTGTATATTCAGCCAAGCGGAGTTGCTTGGCATCAGCCTTAGGCAGAGGAACCATGACCCTACAGACAGACATGCAAGAACTCGACATAGGCGCCACGGATGCGGCGGGCGGCCAGGGCCGGATCGACTGCCGGGGCGTTCTTTCGGGCATCCGGGTGCTGGACCTGACGCGGGTCGTGGCCGGACCGTTGGCGGCGCAGACCCTGGCCGACCTGGGCGCCGATGTCATCAAGGTCGAGCGCGTGGGCGATGGCGACGACCTGCGCAGCCTGGGCCCGCCCTGGGTCGAGGGCCGGCCCGGCGCGCCCGAGCAATCGACCTATTTCCAGATGGTCAACCGCAACAAGCGTTCGATCGGGCTGGACTTCTCGCGTCCGCAAGGGGCCGAGCTTCTGCGCCGGCTTGCCGCCGAATCGGATGTTTTCATCGAGAACTTCCGCACCGGAACCCTGGCGCGATATGGGCTGGGCTATGAGGATCTGCGCAAGATCAATCCGCGGCTGATCTATTGCTCGATCACCGGTTTCGGGCAGACCGGGCCCTATAACGACCGCTCGGGCTACGATTACCTGGTGCAGGCCATGGGCGGGCAGATGGCCGTCACCGGCCAGCCCGAGGCGGATGGCGGCATCCCGACCCGCGTGGGCGTGCCCATCGCCGACATCACCGCCGGCAACAATGCCGCCATCGCCATCCTAGCGGCCTTGCTGCATCGCCAGAACGGCGGGCAGGGTCAGCATATCGACATCGCGCTGTTCGACAGCCAGGTGGCGCTGCTGATGAACAATATCGGCTCGTGGCTGAACGCGCGCGCGCCGCTGCCGCGCACCGGCAACGAACATCCGACCGCGGTGCCGAACGGCGTCTTCGAATGCGCGGACGGCTTCGTCCTGATCGCGACCTTCAACGACCGCGAGTTCGCCCGGCTGGCCGGCGCATTGGGCCACCCGGAATGGGCCGAGGATCCGCGCTTCCTGCGCTCGCGCGACCGGCTGGAGAACCGCGTGGCGCTGACGGCCGAGATGAACGCCGTGCTGTCCACCAACCTGCGCGCGCATTGGATGGAGAGGATCCTGGCCGCCAAGGTCTCTTGCGGGCCGATCAACGAGATGCCCGACATCGAAGAGGATCCCCAGCTTCAGGCGCGCGGCATGTTCGTGACCATGGAGCATCCCGTCACCGGCACCGTGCGCCTGGTCGGCAGCCCGCTGCGGCTGTCCGAGACGCCGGTGATCTATCGCTCGGCCCCGCCGCTTGCCGGCGAGCATAGCGACGAGGTGCTGCGGCAATGCCTCTCGCTTTCCGTCGAGGAGTTGGAGAAGCTGCGCGACGAAGCGATCATCTGAGGGGCCGGGCATGGCAGCATCATCCACAGCGTCTTTGGGCCCCGAGGCCGAATATTTGCAAGCCCTGCGCGACGGCCGTTTCTGCTATCAGCGCACGGCCGAGGGGCGGGCGGTCTTTCCGCCCCGCCTGGCCGCGCCCGGCGACGGGGCGGTGCTGGAATGGGCGCAATCCTCGGGCCGGGGCCGGGTCCATGCCGTGACCGAGCAGCCGCAAAAGCCGCCCGCGCCCAGCCGCATCATCGCCATCGTCGAGATGGACGAGGGTTTCCGCCTGCTGTCGCGGATCGAGGCCGGGGCGCCGGTCAGGATCGGCCAGCGCCTGCGCGCGGTGATCGCCGGCGAAAGCGATCCGCCGCATGTCTTCTTCGTGTTGCAAGGGGAACAGGATGAAGGATAAGGCCTTTCCGCGCGCCGCCTGCGCCATCGCCGGCGCCGCCACCTTCGGCATCGGCCTGTGCGAGGGCCACAGCGCGCTCGAGATGACCGCCAGGGCCGGGCTTCTGGCGCTTGAGGATGCGGGCCTCGGCCTTGCCGATGTGGACGGGCTTTTCACCTGCCTGCCCGAGGATCTGCTGGGCGGGCTGGCGGTGGCGGAATACCTGGGCGTCAAGGCCCGGTTCGTGGACAACAACCGCACCGGCGGCTCGTCCTTTCTGAACCATCTGATGACGGCCTGCTTCATGATCTCGGCCGGATACATGGACACGGCGCTGATCTGCTATGGCTCGAACCAGCGGTCGGCGGCGGGGCGGCTGGTCTCGGCCCTGCGCGGCTCGGTCTACGAGGCGCCGCATGGCGCGCGCATGCCCATCGGCGGCTATGCGCTGGCCGCCAGCCGCCACATGCACGATTATGGCACCACCAGAAAGCAGCTGGGCGCGGTGGCGCTGGCCGCGCGTGCCTGGGCGCGGCTGAACCCCGAGGCATTCCGGCGCGAGCCGCTGGACATGCAGGAATACCTGGCCGCGCGCATGGTTTCCTCGCCGCTGGGGGCCTTGGACTGCTGCCTGGTCACGGACGGGGCGGCGGCGGTGGTCGTGACCGCGCTGGACCGTGCCTGCGACCTGCGCAAGAAGCCGGTGGCGGTGCTGGGCGCCGGGGCCGAGACCACGCACAAGGAAATCGCCGCCATGCCCGACCTTTGCGTCACCGGCGCCAAGCTGTCGGGCCGGCGCGCCTATGCCGCGGCGGGCTACGGTCCCGCCGACATGGACATGGTGCAGCTCTACGACGCCTTTACCATCAACACGATCCTGTTCCTCGAAGACCTTGGCTTTTGCCCCAAGGGCGAGGGCGGGCGCTTCGTCCAGGACGGGGCCATTGCGCCGGGCGGTGCCCTGCCGGTCAACACCAATGGCGGGGGGCTCTCTTGCGTACATCCGGGCATGTATGGGCTGTTCACGCTGGTCGAGGCCGTGCGCCAGATCCGCGGCGAGGCGGGCGAGCGCCAGCTGGCGGCGGCCGATCTTGCGCTGTGCCATGGCAATGGCGGGGTGCTGTCCTCGCAGACCAGCGTCATCCTGGGCAGCATGGATACGGTCTGAACCCTTGGCCCCGGCGCAAGGACAAGGCCCGCCGGCATGGCGGGCCTTGGTGTTTCAGAAGGTGAACTTCACCACACCTTGCAGGCGGGTATTGTCGAAGCTCGCCCCGTCGAATTGCTCGCGCTCGACATAGGCCGCCTCGGCCGCCAGCATCACGGATTTCGTCGCGAAATAGCGATAGGTCACGTGGGTCGAGTTGATTTCCCTGGTATGGCTGCCCAGGGCGCCGGCAAAATCGTCGAATCGCTGGAAGCCATGCGCCAGCGACAGGTCGCTTTTCTGGCCCAGCTTCTGGGTGATGCCCAGCTTCACGCCCTTGGCCTTGACCGGGTCGCCCGCCGCATCGACGTCAAAGGCGTATTTGCCCGCTGCCCCCACTTCCAGCCCCGAGAAGCCGGCATTGTTCAGCAGGGTCGAGATGCCCTTGCCGCCGACATATTGCGCATGCAGCTTGCCGCCCTGCCAGGCCTCGTAATCGGCGCCGATGGCATAGCCGAAGCCGGTGACGTCGCCGAAGCTGCTGGTTTCCAGCCCGCGCGAGATCGCGCCCATGCCGATCTTCAGCGGCCCGTTGGCATAGCCCGCGAAACCGGACACGGCGACGCGCGAGGCGGTGCCGGGCGCGTAATCCTCTTCCAGCGCGACGGCGAAGCGCCACTGGTCGTTGGGCCGGAAGGTATAGCGGACCTGCGGCGTGCGGTAATAGCTGCCGCCCGCCAGGCCGTTGAAGTCCTGCACCGCGGCGGGGCCGCCTTCGGCCGGCACCCAGTTGGTCCAGGTCTGGCCCGCCAGCAGCGGCCCGACCTCGCCATAGGCGTGGCGCAGGCGGAAATTGCCGCCGCTGCCGAAGAAGTCCCCTTCGAGCGTAAGCTTCACCTCGCCGATATCGGTGTCGATGCTGGCGCGCAGGCCCAGCCGGCTTTCATAGGCATGGGCGTTCGAGCCCGAACCCTCCAGCGGGCTGCCGGCCGTCACCCCGGCCATGGCCCCGGTGGTCGCGCCCAGATCGTAGTCGTTGTCCGTGATGAGGTCGAGTTTCGTATACCCGTAAAACGTCAGTTTTACACCCGGCGCCAGGGTCAGCTGGCCGCTTTCGGCCTGGCGGTTCTCCAGCGCGGAGATGCGCGCCTCCAGAGCCGTCAGATCCTGCGCGGCCGCCGCGCCTGTCCCTCCGATCAGGACTGCCGCGGCCATCTGGCCGACAGAGCCGATTTTTTCCTTGATTTTCATTCCATTCCTCCCAAACCGTCCTTGCCTGGACATGGCGGTGTCGTCGATCCGCTGGAACGGTCACGCCCGGATTGCGGGCGGTGCCCCTGTGTCGAATCCCCTCATTGCGCATACAAATATTCATATTGCGCATACTGAACCTGACAAAAATGTGTTCAGCGAGCAAGGATTATTTGCGGGATGAATCAGAATTATTAGCGTTATTTCAATTGGTTGTGCGATATGGAAACGACGGGGCAGGCCGCGTTTCCACGCAGCCTGCGTCAAGCTCCGGGGTCCGGTTTCGGGCCCTTCAGCTCATCTCGATGGCCAGGGCGATGCCCTGTCCGCCGCCGATGCACATCGTCACCAGGCCGCGACGCCCGCCGATGCGCTTGAGTTCGTTGATCGCCTTGACCAGCAGGATGCTGCCCGTGGCGCCGACCGGATGGCCCAGGGCGATGGCGCCGCCGTTGGGATTGACGCGGGCCGGGTCCAGATCCAGCGTCCGCGTCACCGCAACCGCCTGGGCAGCAAAGGCTTCGTTCGATTCGATCACGTCGAAATCCGCGGCCTTCAGCCCGGTGCGCTCAAGCAATTGCCGGACCGCCGGGACCGGGCCGATGCCCATCACCTCGGGCCGCACCCCGGCGATCGCATGGTCCAGGATGCGCGCGATCGGCGTCAGGCCCAGCCTTTCGGCCGCATCCGCGCGGGCCAGGACCAGGGCCGCCGCGCCGTCGTTGATGCCCGAGGCATTGCCGGCGGTGACCGAGCCGTCCTTGCGAAACACCGGCTTCAGCTGCTCCAGCGCGGCCAGCGAGGTTTCCTTGGGGTGTTCGTCGCGGTCGAACAGCTCCACCCCGCGCCGGCTCTGCAACTCGACCGGCACGATCTGGTCGCGGAAATGGCCCGCGGCGATGGCCCGTGCCGCGCGCTGCTGGCTTTCCAGTGCGAAAGCGTCCTGGTCGGCACGCGAGACACCATGTTCGGCGGCGACATTCTCGGCGGTGATGCCCATGTGCCCGGTGCCGAAAGGGCAGCTCAGCGTGCCGACCAGCATGTCCACCATCGCCGCATCGCCCATTTTCTGCCCAAAGCGCGCCGCCTGCACGGCATAGGGCGCGCGCGACATGCATTCCGCGCCGCCGGCCAGCGCGAAATCCGCCTCGCCCTGGCGCAGGGCCAGCGCGGCCGAGACCACCGCCTGCACACCCGAGCCGCAAAGCCGGTTCACGTTCATCGCCGGCGTGGTGTCGGGCACGCCCGCACCCATGGCGGCAAGGCGGGACAGGTACATGTCCCTGGGCTCGGTATTGATGACGTGGCCGAAAACGGTCGTGCCGATCCGGGCTGGCTCGATGCCGGCGCGCTCGATGGCGGCGCGGGCGGCGATAACGCCCAGCTCGTGTGGCGCAAGCCCCGAAAGCGATCCGCCGAAGCCGCCGATGGCGGTCCGAGCCCCGGACAGGATGACGATGTCGTTCATGGATGATCCCTTGTTGCGATCCTTCCGCAGCGATGCGGCAGGGCCTGCCGAAAATTGTGTACGTATCAGCTATCATAAGAATACATAATTTCAATAGAAAATATTATGATCCTATAGTGCCCGTGCCGCTGCCAGCATGGCGTCGCGCCTAAAATTGTATTTTTATGATTGTTTATTGTATATATATCTTGCCCAGCCCCGGCGTCCATGGCAATCAGGGCGCGGCAGGAGTGACTTTCCAGCCCGTCGACCATTGCGGGCTTTTGCAAGGAGTTGCGATGACCGAACCTCTTCGACTGCATCTTGACGCCGCGCTGGGGCGTATCGTCTTCGACCGGCCCCAGGCGCTCAATGCCATCGACCAGGCCACCGCGCGCGCCTTCGAGGCCGCCGTCGCCCAGGCCCTGGACGCAGGGGTGCGGGTGCTGACGCTTTCGGGCAATGGCCGGGCCTTCATGGCGGGGGGTGATCTTGCTGCCTTCCGCCGGGCCGAGGACCGCGCCGCCGAGGCCGAGGCGATCATCGGCCCGATGAACCGAGCCCTGGCGCGGCTGGCCGAATCGGATGCGCTGACCGTCGCGCTCCTGCACGGGCCGGTCGCGGGGGCGGGCCTCTCGCTGGCCCTGGCGGCCGATCTTGCGCTGGCCGCCGAATCGGCGGTGCTGAGCTTTGCCTATCTGGGGGTCGGCGCGCCGGCGGATTGCGGCATCACCTGGGCCTTGCCGCGCATCGTCGGGCTGCGCCGCGCCGCCTGGATCGCCTTGGAAGGCAGCGCCGTGCCGGCCGTGCAGGCGCTGGACTGGGGCCTGGTGAACCGCATCGTCCCCGACGCGGCGTTGCAAGACGAGGGCACAAGGCTTGCCGCGCGTCTTGCCGGGCTTGCCCCCGGCGCTTCGGGCGCGCTCAAGCATCTGCTGCGCGACGGTTTCGGGCGGGATTACGCCGCGACGCTGGAGGCCGAGAAGCAGGCTTTCAAGACCTGTGCCGCAACCGCGGATTTCGCCGAGGCGCTTGCTGCCTTTTTCGAGAAACGGCCGGCCCGGTTCACCGGCAACTGAGGGGGAAACAGACATGACCAAGATGATGGCCAGCCAGGCGTTCTGGGCCGGGTTGCCGCGCGACATCGCCTGCGTCGCGGTGATCGGCGCCGGGGCGATGGGGGGTGGCATTGCCGCGCAATTCGCCAATGCCGGGCTGAAGGTCATATTGCTGGACATGCCGGGGCCTGAGGGCGATGCGCCAGACGCCCCCGCCCAGGCGGGACTGGCCCGGCAGGTCAGGATCCAGGGCTTCATGGGCCCGACCGGTCCGGGGCGCGTCGTCACCGGCAATACCGTCCGCGACCTGCCGCTTCTGGCCGAGGCCGACTGGATCGTCGAGGCGGTGATCGAGCGGCTGGACGTCAAGCGCGACCTTTACGCGCGCATCGACGTGCTGCGCAAACCGGGGTCGATCGTGTCCTCCAACACCTCGACCCTGCTGCATTCGCAACTGGTCGAGGGCATGTCCGACGCCTTCCGCCGCGACTTCCTGATCACGCATTTCTTCAACCCGCCGCGGCTGATGCCGCTGCTCGAGATCGTCTCGACCCCGGAAACCGATCCGGCGCTGCTGCAGCGGGCGCGGCAGGCGGCCCGGCAGGTGCTGGGCAAGACCGTCATCGACTGCCGCGACACGCCCGGCTTCGTGGCCAATCGCATCGGCTGCTTCTGGATGGCCGCGGCCGCGCTGCTGGCGCGCGAACACGGCCTGACCGTGGAAGAGGCCGATGCGGTGCATCAGGCCATGGGCATGCCGCGCACCGGCGTCTTCGGGCTGTTCGACCTGATCGGCATCGACCTGGTGCCGCAGGTCTGGCGCAGCCTGGTCGACGGGCTGCCGGCGACGGACCGCTTCCATCGCTATGACATCGCCGCCGATCCGCTGTTCCGCACGCTGGCCGATCAGGGCCGCTTCGGCCGCAAGTCGGGCGGCGGCTTCTTTCGCAAGACCGAGGCGGGGCTCGAGGCCAGCGACCTTGCCTCCGGTGCCTGGCGCCCCACCGTGCCCGTCGCGCCGGACGACCTGCCGGGCGGCGGCAAGGATCTGGCGGCGCTGCTGGCCGATCCGGGCCGGCATGGCGGCTATGCCCGCGCCGTGCTGGGCGAGGTGGTGGCCTATGCCGCCGATCACGCCCCCCGGATCGCCGCCGACCCGTCGGATGTCGATGCCGGCATGCGGCTGGGTTACGCTTGGCGGCAGGGCCCCTTCCTGCTGGCCGACAGGTGGGGGCTTGGCCGGGTGGCGGCGCATCTGCACGCGGCCGGCCTGCCCATCCCGGCCCTGCTGACCCAGGCGACCGAGAAGGGCGGCTTCTATCGCGACGGGCATTTTCTTGCCGCACCCGTCGCGGGCGCGGGGCGCGAGGTGCCGCTGACGGCCGCCGGGCTGCGGGCGCAGGGCAGGACCATCCTCGGCAACGGTTCGGCCTCGCTGCTGGATACCGGCGACGGCCTCGGCCTGTTGCAGGTCCACACCAAGATGAACAGCCTGCACCCCGAGGTGCTGGACGTGATCGAGGAGACGCTGCCCCTGCTGGGCAAGCGGCTGCGGGGGCTGGTGATCGGCAATGACGATCCGCGCGCCTTTTCGGCAGGGGCCGACCTGCGCTTCATCCTGTCGCTGATCAAGGGCGGGCGCCGCGCCGAGCTGGAGGCCTTCATCGACCGCGGCCAGCGCCTGTTCCTGGGCCTGCGCCACGCGCCGGTGCCGGTCGTCGCCGCGGTCCACGGCTTTGCGCTTGGCGGTGGCTGCGAGCTGGCGCTGCATGCCGACCGCATCCTCGCCCATGCCGAGGCGCATATGGGCCTGCCCGAGGTTCTGGTCGGCCTGATCCCGGCCTGGGGCGGCTGCACCAGCCTGCTGGCGCGCGGATTGCAGGCCGGGTTGGCCCCCGACGATGCGGCGCACCGGGCGGCGGCGACGATCTTCTCGGCATCGCAATCCGGCTCGGCGGAACAGGCGCTGGCGGCGGGCATCCTGCTGCCGCAGGACCGGCTGGTGATGAACCGCGACCTGCTGCTGGCCAGCGCGCATCGGATGGCGCTTCAGCTGGCCCAGGGCTACGCCCCGCCCACAAGGCAGGTGCTGACGTTGCCGCAGGGCCTGGACCTGTCCGATCTTGCCGCCGAGGGCTCGGATTACGACCGCCAGATGCTGCGGGGCCTGGCGCGCGTGCTGGGCGGCGGCGGCAGCCGCAGCGAGGCCGAGAACATGGCGGTCGAGCGGCAGGTGCTGTTCGACCTGATCGACCGGCCCGAGACGCGGGCGCGGATGGAACACATGCTCGGGACCGGCAAGCCGCTGCGGAACTGACCCGCCACGGGCAATGCGAAGGAAGGAAAGGAAATGACACCATGAAGATCCTCGTGCCAGTGAAGCGGGTGATCGACTACAACGTGAAGGCGCGGGTTCGCGCGGATGGCACGGGTGTCGATCTGGCGAATGTGAAGATGTCGATGAACCCGTTCGACGAGATCGCGGTGGAGGAGGCGATCCGGCTGAAGGAAGCCGGCCAGGCCGAGGAGGTGATCGCGGTCTCGATCGGCGTGAAGCAGGCGGCCGAGACGCTGCGCACCGCGCTGGCGATGGGCGCCGACCGGGCGATCCTGGTGGTGGCCGCGGACGACGTGCAGCAGGACATCGAGCCGCTGGCGGTGGCGAAGATCCTGGCCAAGGTCGCCGAAGCCGAGGGCACCGAGCTCGTCATCGCCGGCAAGCAGGCCATCGACAACGACATGAACGCCACCGGCCAGATGCTGGCGGCGATCCTGGGCTGGGCGCAGGCCACCTTCGCCTCGAAAGTCGAGATCGAGGGCGGCAAGGCCAAGGTGACGCGCGAGGTCGACGGCGGCCTCCAGACCATCGCGGTGGCGCTGCCGGCGGTGGTCACCGCCGACCTGCGGCTGAACGAGCCGCGCTATGCGAGCCTGCCGAACATCATGAAGGCCAAGAAGAAGCCCTTGGAGGAAAAGACCGCCGGTGATTACGGCGTCGACGTCGCGCCGCGTCTCGAGGTGGTCTCGGTGCGCGAGCCCGAGGGCCGCAAGGCCGGCATCAAGGTCGGCTCGGTGGACGAGCTGCTGGGCAAGCTGAAAGAAGCGGGGGTGATCTGATGGCTGTTCTGCTGCTTGGGGAAGTGACGAACGGGGTGCTGAACCGCGATGCGACGGCGAAGGCGGTGCAGGCGGTCAAGGCGCTTGGCGAGGTGACGGTGCTCTGCGCCGGTGCCTCGGCGAAAGCGGCCGCCGAGGAGGCCGCGACGATCGCCGGCGTCGCCAGGGTGCTGGTGGCGGAAGCGCCGCTCTACGGCCACCGCCTGGCCGAGCCGACCGCGGCGCTGATCCTGGGCCTGGCCGGCGATTACGACCACATCGCCGCGCCGGCGACCACGGACGCCAAGAACGTCATGCCGCGGGTTGCGGCGCTTCTCGACGTGATGGTGCTGTCGGACGTCTCGGCCATCCTCGACGCGAACACGTTCGAGCGGCCGATCTATGCCGGCAACGCCATCCAGGTGGTGCGCTCGAAGGACGCGAAGAAGGTCTTCACCATCCGCACCGCCAGCTTCGACGCGGCGGGGATCGGCGGCAACGCCCCGGTCACCGAGGCCGCGCTGGCCGCCGATCCCGGCCTGTCCTCCTGGGTGGCCGACGAGGTGGCCGAGAGCGACCGTCCCGAGCTGACCTCGGCGAAACGCGTGGTCTCGGGCGGCCGCGGCCTCGGCTCGAAGGAGAGCTTCGCGATCATCGAAGAGCTGGCCGACAAGCTCGGCGCCGCGGTGGGCGCCTCCCGCGCGGCGGTGGACAGCGGCTATGCCCCGAACGACTGGCAGGTCGGCCAGACCGGCAAGGTGGTCGCCCCCGAGCTCTATGTCGCGGTGGGCATCTCGGGCGCGATCCAGCACCTGGCGGGGATGAAGGACAGCAAGGTGATCGTGGCGATCAACAAGGACGAGGAGGCGCCGATCTTCCAGATCGCCGATTACGGCCTGGTGGGCGACCTGTTCTCCGTGGTGCCCGAACTCACCGGCAAGCTCTGAGCGCTTTCACCGTTTCCGCAAATACCCCGGGGGGAGCGCCCCCGCGGCCCCGTCGAGGGGTGTCAAAAGGTTTGGGACTCGGCGATTTTTCGGGTGTGTAAAATCAATTGGTTACAGGGACGCGTATCAAAAGGTTTGAGCTTTTCGGCTCGAAACCTGCCATTTTCCCGAAATGTCAGAAATTCTGGCGACGAAAAATCAATACGTTAGCTGAAAATGTGTGCGCTGACCAAGATCGTCGGCTGAACTGGGTATCCCTTCCTCTACGGCCATGCGAGACCAAGATTCGCAGCTCCGCTTAAAGTAGCCTCGGGGACGGGCAGGATGAGTGCTCTGCAACTCTATCTGCCGCATAAAGTCAGACATCGCCGTAGCCGCGACCTCATGGATTTCATCACCCATGATCCTGCCTTGCTCCGCGTCAATGGCATGTTGGGGGTCGCCCTTAACTGCAGCGAGAATCTTAACGAGAAGGTACACCACCGTAGATTGGCAAAAATCGCGTCGTCCTCTCACCCGAACTCGCCTGTCTCTGCCGGGTCACTCCTTCCGACCAGCCAGTCAATTGAGACGTCGACCTGACCTTCGCGATTCCGAAGAATGCGCGTGCAAAGATCGCTGAACGGGTCTTTGCCAGCCTCTCGTGCGGAGTCGATGACAGGCCGGAATTCAAGGGCGCCCACGCAAGTCATGCGCCCGGTGCCGCCCCGGCCGCGATATGGTACCCATCCCATTCTCGGTTATAGCAGTAGTCTATCGTCGTGAGATCGACCGTTACAACCGCGAAACTGGCCGCAAAGGCCAAGGCGCGGCGGGCCGGTCCTATGAACAGATTTTCCGCGCCGGCCTTGCCAATCGTATCATTCGCAAGCCCACCGATACGCAGCTTTACTATGCCTACACGCCCGCCTCGGTGGACCGTTGGGGGCGTGTCCAGATCGATACCTGGACCTATGGCGGGCCGGAGACCCAGCAGGACATGCTGGCGTGGCACGGCAAGGGGCAGATCCTGATCGGCCGCGATCCCGACAACTTCGATGCGCCGGCAGGCGGTCGAGCAGGTCGAAGCGTCGCCCGGTCCAGTCGAAGACATTGCCGCCAAAGATCATTGGCGGCACCCTCCGCCCGGTCCGCAGCAAGGTGCTGCTGCCGGACGATCTGGCCGCGATCCTGCCCATTGCCGCCCCGGCCGGCCGGGGTCGACCGAGGGGTGGACCGGCGAGCGCGACGTGACACGCCTGCCGCCGAACAGGCGCAACATCGGGCTGGTGCTCCAGTTCCATGCGCTGTTTGCGCATATGACGGTCCGCGAGAACCTCGCCCCTGGCCGGCACCGCAAGGACGAGCCCGGCAGGCCCCTGGAGGACCGGGTGCATGCCGCGCAGGAGTGGCGTTGGTCGGCGATGCGGCGCGCGGTCAGTCCAGCGTCCGGCGGAACCGCAGCAGGGCCAGCGCGCCCAGCACCGCCACCATGACCGCCAGCGCCGCGAATTGCGGCGCGACATCGGCGAAGCCCGCGCCCTTCAGCATGACGGCACGCACCAGACGCAGCAGATGCGTCACCGGCAGCACCTCGCCCAGGGCCTGCGCCCAGCCCGGCATGCCCCGGAACGGGAACATGAAGCCCGACAGCAGCACCGAGGGCAGGAAGATGAAGATCGCGATCTGCATCGCCTGCATCTGCGTGCGCGCCGCGGTCGAGATCAGATAGCCCAGCAGCACCAGCGCCAGCACAAAGACCATCACCCCGGCCAGCAGCAGCCCCAGCGAGCCCGCGAAAGGCACGTCGAAGATCGCCCAGGCCGCGCCCAGGATGACCAGAACCTGCACCGCGCCGACGGCCAGGAACGGGGTGATCTTGCCCAGCATGATCTCGGCCGGGGTGGCGGGCATGGCCAGCAGGTTCTCCATGGTGCCGCGTTCGATCTCGCGGGTCAGGGCCATGGCGGTCATCATCACCATGGTCATCTGCAGGATCACCCCCAGCAGGCCGGGGACGATGTTGTATTGCGTGACGGCCTCGGGGTTGTAGCGGCGATGCACGACGATTTCCGGTGCGCCCTGTGCAGGCTCGGCCGGGCGGTCGCGGCGAAAGGCGCTGTCCGCAAGGCGCGGCAGCGCGGCGATGGCGCCGCTGGTCGCCGAGGGGTCCGAGCCGTCCGCCTCGACCAGGATCTGCGGCCGGTCGCCCTGCTGCATGCGCCGGCCGAAATCGGCGGGCACCGTCACGACAAAGGCAACCTCGCCCCGGGTGATCAGCTGCTCGGCTTCCCCGGCCGTCGCCGCGGGATGGGTGATGCGGTAATAGCCGCTGTTCTCCAGTGCCGCGGCAAAGCTGCGGCCGAAGCGGTCCTGCACCGGCGCGACCAGCGCCGTGGGCATGTCCCGCGGGTCGCTGTTGATCGCATAGCCGAACAGCAAAAGCTGCATGATCGGCACCCCCAGCATCATGGCGAAGGTCAGCCGGTCGCGGCGCATCTGGATGAATTCCTTGCGCAGCAGCGCCCGCAGCCGTGTCGGGGAAAAGCTCATCGCATGTTGTCCTCGGAGAGCTCCATCAGCCGGATGAACACGTCCTCGAGGCTGGTCTCGGCCGGCCGGCCCGTCACGCCCTCGGCGGCCAGCGCGGCTTCGAGCTGCGCGCGGTCGGTGCCGGTCACGTGCAGCGCGGTGCCGAAGGGCTCGACCTGCCCGACGCCCGGTGCCCGGCGCAGGCGCTCGGCCAGTTCGCCCGGCCGCGCCGATTGCACGGTCAGCGTCACCAGCCGCGCGCCTGCGATCACCTCGGCCACGGTGCCCGAGACCACCAGCCGGCCATAGGCGATGTAATTGATGCGGTGGCAACGCTCGGCCTCGTCCATGTAATGGGTCGAGACCAGCACGGTCATGCCGCCCAATGCGCGGGCGTGGATCTCGTCCCAGAACTGGCGGCGGGCCTTGGGATCGACGCCGGCGGTCGGCTCGTCCAGCAGCAGAAGCCGCGGCTGGTGCATGATGCAGGCGGCCAGCGCCAGCCGCTGCTTCCAGCCGCCCGAGAGGCTGCCGGCCAGCTGGGTCCGGCGCGAGGTCAGGCCCAGATCCTCCAGCGTGTCGCGCACCGCCTGTCGCGGCAGGTGGTAGAGCCCGGCGACGAAGGCCAGGTTCTCCTCGATGGACAGATCCTCGTAGAAGGAGAATTTCTGAGTCATGTAGCCGACCTGCCGCCGGATCGCGCGCTGCTGGCGGCGCAGGTCCAGGCCCAGCACGCTGCCGCTGCCCGCGTCGGGCGTCAGCAAGCCGCAGATCATGCGGATGCAGGTGGTCTTGCCCGAGCCGTTCGGGCCCAGGAAGCCGGCGATCTCGCCCTCGGCCACTTGCAGCGCGACCTCATCGACCACCCGCCTGCCGCCGAAGGATTTCGTCAGCCCGGTCACGTCGATGGCGGTGGCTTGGGTCATGGCGCCTTCCAGACCTCGACGATCTGGCCGGGCTTCAGCGGGCTGCCGGGCTCGGGGCGGGCCTCGACCAGATAGACCAGCTTCTGCCGCGTGTCGCGGGCATAGATGACCGGCGGGGTGAACTCGGCCTCGTCGGCGATGAAGGAGACCGTGGCGCCGGCCGGCGCGCAGCCGTCGCAGCCGACCGTCAGCCTGGTTCCCAGGGCAAGCGCGGCCAGGTCGGCCTCGGCGACATAGAAGCGCAGCGTGACCGCGCCGTCCGGCAGATAGGTCAGGACCGGCGCCGAGGGGCCGGCGATCTCGCCCTCATGCCGCAGGATGTCGGTCACGGTGCCGGGCGTGGGGGCGGTCAGCCGGCGCTGCTGGAGCTGCCATTCCATCGCCTGCCGGTCGGCCTCGGCCTGGGCCAGGGCGGCGCGGGCGGCGGCGATGGCATCGGGGCGGGCGGGCAGGCGGGCGACGGCCAGCCGCGCCTCGGCCTCGCGCACCGCCGCCTCGGCCATCTCGGCGGCGGCGCGGGCGTCTTCCAGTTGCGCGGGCGCGCTGACGCGCTGCGCCAGCAGCCGCTCCTGCCGCGCCGCCTCGCGCGCCGCATGCTCGGCATGGGCGCGGGCCGAGGCCAGCGTCGCCTCGATGGCGGCGATTTCGGGGGCGCGGCCGCCTTTCTCCAGGTCGGCCAGGGTGCTGGCGGCGCGGGCATGGGCGGCCTCGGCCGCGGCCAGCGCCAGCGCGGCGTCGCGGCTCTCCAGCGTCGCCACGGGTTGCCCGGCCTCGACCCGGTCGCCGCGCTGCACCGCCAGCGCCTCGACCCGTGCCGTCGCCAGGGGGGCGATCTGGACATATTCGCCCTCGGCATAGCCGGTGCCCAGCGGCGGCGGCGGGCCGCAATGGGAAAACAGCGCGGCCAGAAAGCCCAGAGAACACAGGAAATCAGCCATCCCCGTCCCCGATCATCCGGTCCAGGTTGGCCAGCATCCGGCGCGTGATCGCCCGCGCCTCGGCCCGCCCGTAATGCCGCCAGCCCATGCGGCGCTGGACGATGGGCGCGGCGACGCGGAAATAGACCGCCTGGCCGACCAGGGAAAACACGGCCAGCTTCACCTCCTCGGCCTCTGCCGGCGCGCCGGTGGCGGCGGACCAGAGCGCGCAAAGCGCCCGGTGGCGCGGCTCGATCAGCGTCGCATAGAGCCGGTCCAGCACCGGGCTGTCCGGCTCGGCCAGCTCGCGCAGCACGAAGGCCACCGCGTCGCTGGCTCCGGGGCTGACGATCATGAAGGTGACGATCCGGCGCACCAGCCGCCGCAGCAGCAGCCGGGCGTGGCGCGGGTCCGGCCGGTCCTGCAAGCCGGGCAGGGGCCGGGCGACCTGCGCCACCCGTTCGGCCACCGCATCGGCGCAGGCGATGCGCAGCCCGTCCTTGCCGCCGAAGTGATAGGCGATCGAGGAGATGTTGGTCCCAGCCTGCGCGGCGATGGTCCGCGTCGATGCGGCCTCGAACCCGCCGCGGCCGAATTGCCGTATCGCGGCCTGGATCAGGGAAATGCGGGTCGGGTGCGCGTCCATGCCGATCCTGCCAGAGGTCAATCAATCAATCGATTGATACAGGATTTTCGGCTTGGAGTCGAGTCCGCAGGGGCGCGGGGCGGGGCCTCCGCCCGCCGCACCGGGCGGGTGATGGGATGCGGCCCGCGCGCAGGTCAGCCCCGCGCGACGGCCTCGCGCACCAAGGCGCCGCGATGGCGGATCACCACGCGGCTGAGATCATGTGCCCGGCGGATGGCGGCGGGGATGTCGGCGCCGTCCAGCCGCGCGGCCAGGTAGCCGGCATTGAAGCTGTCCCCGGCCGAGGTGGTGTCCACCGGCACCTCGCGCGGCAGGCCCTCGACCAGCCCCGCGCCCTCGCGCCCGCCATAGCGGATGGCGTCGCCGCCCGCCTTGACCACGACCTGCCCGGCCCCGCGCGCCAGATAGCGCGCCACCGTCGCCTGCGGATCGGCATCGCCGAAAAAGCCGCGCTCGTCGTCGAAGCTGGGCAGCACCAGGTCGGCGACGGCCGCCGCCGCCTCGATCTCGCGGCACATGGTCGGAATGTCCGGCCAGAGCCGGGGCCGCAGGTTGGGGTCGAAGACGACCTGCGTGCCTGCGTCGCGGGCGCCCTTCAGCGCCCCGATCAGCGCGGCGCGGCCGGCCGGGGGCAGGATGCCCAGGGTGATGCCCGAGAAATAGGCGATGCCCGCGCCCGCCAGTGCCGCGGCCAGCGCGGCCGGATCGTCGGCCAGCCCCCTGGCCGCCGAGGTGTCGCGCCAATAGCTGAAGCTGCGCTCGCCATCCTTCAGCGAGATGGCATAGAGCGCGATCTCGCGCTGCGGGTCGCGGGTGACATGGGTCGCGTCGATCCCCTCGGCGGCCAGGAAATCGACCATCTGCTGCGAGAACTCGCCCAGGCCCACGCGGCTGCAATAGGCGACGCGCCAGTCGGCCGACAGCAGGCGGCGCAGATACCAGGCGGTGTTCAGCGTGTCGCCGGCGATGCCCAGCCGCCACAGCCCGTCCTGGCCCGAGGGCGACAGCTCGACCATCGCTTCGCCGATGGAAAGGATGGGCTTGCCGGTCATGATGCCAACTCCGTCGCCATGGCCGCGCGCAAGCCGTCGCGGCGGATATGGCTGACGGTCCGGCGCACCGCCTGGGTGAAACCGGCATCGCCGACCAGCGATGGCGGTGCCAGACCCGGCAGCGCCAGGACCGAGCGCACCAGCGCCGCGTCGTCCTCGCCCGCCTTGCGGGCCAGCTCCAGCAGCGCCGCGCCGCGCGGATCGTCCGGGGCCTGCTGCTGCGTGGTCAGCCAGGCCAGCCAGGTCGCGGTGGCGAAGGCGAAGGGGCGGGCGTCGTTGCCGGCTTGCAGCGCCTCGGCCGCGGGGGCGAACCAGCGCTGCGGCAGTTTTTCGGTGCCGTCCATGGCGATCTGCCGGGTCTGGTGGGCGATGGCGGGGTTGGCAAAGCGTGCCAGCAGCGCCGCGGCATAGGCCTCGGGGTCGAGTCCGGCGCCCCGCGGCAGGGTCGCGCCTGCTGCCCGCATGTGGCGGCGGACCAGCGCCACCAGCGACGGATCGGCCATGGCGTCGCGGACATGGGGCAGGTCCAGCATCTGCCCGGCATAGGCGATCAGGGAATGGCTGCCGTTCAGCATGCGCAGCTTCATCGCCTCATGCGGGCGCACGTCCTGGACGAACAGCGCGCCGCCGGCCTCCCATACCGGGCGGCCCTGCGGGAAATGGTCCTCGATCACCCATTGGCTGAAGGGCTCGGTCTCGACCGCGGCCAGGTCGCGATACCCGGTCAGCGCCTCGGCATCGGCCAGGGTGCGTTCGGTCGTAGCCGGGGTGATGCGGTCCACCATGGTCGCCGGAAAGGCGACATGATCGGCGATCCAGCCGGCCAGACCGGGGTCGCGGCGGCGGGCAAAGCCCAGCACCCCGGCGCGCAGCAAGGCGCCGTTGTCGGGCAGGTTGTCGCAGCTGAGCACCGTGAAGGGCGCGACCCCGGCCTCGCGCCGCGCCGCCAGGGCCGCGATGATGATGCCCAGCACACCCTGCGGCGCCTGCGGCTGCGCCAGGTCGGCGGCCACCGCCGGATGGGCCGGATCGGCATCCATGGCGGCGCGGTCGATGCCGTAAGCCTTTTCCGAGACGGTCAGCGACAGGATGCGGATCGCCGGATCGCAGGCGGCGCGCAGGATCGCCGCTGCGTCGCCGCCGATGGCCGGGCCATGCGCGCCGATCACCCGCGCCCGGTCGCTGTCCGAACGCTCCAGCACGGTGAAAAGCCCGTCCTGCGCGTTCAGCGCCTCCGGGATCTCGCGGCTGCGCAGGTTGGCGCCGAGGATGCGCCAGTCGCCGCCCTCGGCCGCCAGCGCATCGTCGGTATGGACCGCCTGATGCGCGCGGTGAAAGGCACCCAGCCCCAGATGCAGGATGCCCATGCCATGCGCCGCGCGGTCATAGCGCGGCCGCGCGACGCCGGGCGGCAGGTCGGTCAGCCTGATCAGCGGCGCGCTCATGTCCGTGCCCCGTGGCTCAGCGCCAGTTCCACGCCGCGCAGCTCGGCCAGGCCCTTGAGCCGGCCGATGGCGGGATAGCCGGGCTGGCCGCCGCGGCCGATATCGTCCAGGATGTCCTGGCCGTGATCGGGGCGCATCGGGATCACGGCATCGGCGCGGCCGGCCTCGCGGCGGCGGGCTTCCTCGCGCAGCACCGCGGCGACCAGCGCCACCATGTCGGTCTGGCCGCCCAGATGCTCGTCCTCGAAGAACGAGCCGCGGATCGCGTCGCTGTCGCGGCGCACATTGCGCAGGTGCAGGAAATGCACCCGGTCGCCCAGCCGCTCCATCATGCCCGGCAGGTCGTTGTCCGGCCGCGCCCCCAGCGAGCCCGAGCAAAGCGTGATGCCGTTCGCCGGCAGATCCACGGCGGCCATGCGCTCGGCGTAATCCGCCTCGGTGGACATGACGCGCGGCAGGCCCAGCAGACCGAAGGGCGGGTCGTCGGGATGGCAGCAGAGCCGCACCCCGATTTCTTGCGCGACGGGGACGACCTGTTCCAGGAAGTCGTGGAAATGCCGGCGCAGCACCGCGTCGGTGACGGGGGCATAGCTGTCCAGCAGCGCCCGCACGTCCTGCAGGGTGAAATGCTCGGCCGCGCCGGGCAGGCCGAAGACCACGTTGCCGGCCAGCTCTTCGCGCCGGGCCTCGTCCATCTGGGCGAAGCGGCGGGCGGCCTCGTCGCGCACCTCCTCGGGGAAATCCTCGGCCGCGCCCTTGCGCTGCAGGATATGGATGTCGAAGGCGGCGAAATCGGTGAAGTCGAAGCGCATGCAGCGCGCGCCGTTCGGGCGCCGCCAGGCCAGGTCGGTGCGGGTCCAGTCCAGCACCGGCATGAAATTGTAGCAGATGACCTCGATCCCGGCGTCCTTCAGGTTGCGCATCGAGGTGATCCAGTTCTCGACATGCGCCCGCCAGTCGCCGGTCTGGGTCTTGATCGCCTCGCTGACCGGCAGGCTTTCGACCACCTCCCATTTCAGGCCCGAGGGCGCGCCGTCCGCCATCAGCGCCAGCTCGGCCTGCCGGCGGGCGATTTCCCCGGGGGACCAGACGGTTCCGGTCGGGACGTGGTGCAGGGCGGTCACAACGCCCTGCACCCCCGCCTGCAGCATGTCGTCGATCGAGACCCGATCCTTGGGGCCGAACCAGCGCCAGGTATGTCGCATTTCACGTTTCCTTGTTCCTCAGGCGGCATTGCCGCGGTCGTTGGGCCACAGGCAGCCGGGACCGAAATCCTTGATGTCGTTGACGCCGCATAGCGCCATGGTGATGTCCATTTCGCGGCGCAGGATGGCCAGCGCCGTCTCGACGCCCTTTTGCCCCATGGCGCCCAGCCCATAGGTGAAGGCGCGGCCGACAAAGACGCCGTTGGCGCCGCGGGCGATGGCCTTCAGCGCCTCCTGTCCCGACTGGACGCCGCTGTCGAGATAAAGCGGAAGCTCCGGCCCGACCGCGCGGCGGATCGCGGGCAGCGTGCGGATGGTCGAGGGGGCGCCGTCCAGCTGCCGCCCGCCATGGTTCGAGACCAGGATCGCGTCGCAGCCGGTATCCAGCGCGCGCCGCGCGTCCTCGGGGTCGTTGATGCCTTTCAGGATCACCGGCCCGCCCCATTTGCGGATGATCTGTTCGACCCGCGCCCAGTCCAGCCGCTGGTCGAACTGGCGCGCGGTCCAGTCCATCAGGTCGCCCAGGCTGTCGACGCCGCGAGCATGGCCGACGATATTGCCGAAGCTGCGCCGGCGCGTGCCCAGCATCCCCAGCGCCCAGCGGGGATGCAGGGCGATGTCGATCAGGTTCGGCAGCGTCAGCCGCGGCGGTGCGGTCATGCGGTTCTTCAGATCCTTGTGGCGCTGGCCCTGGATGGTCAGGTCCAGCGTCAGCACCAGCGCCGTCACCCCGGCGCGGCGGGCGCGGTCCAGGATATTGTCAAGGAACTCCTCGTCCCGCAGGGTATAGAGCTGGAACCAGAACGGCGCCCCCGTCGCGGCCGCCACGTCCTCCAGCGAGCACATCGACATGGTCGACAGCGTGAAGGGCACGCCGGCGGAATGCGCGGCGCGGGCGGCGAGGATCTCGCCATCCGGGTGCTGCATGCCCAAGAGCCCCACCGGCGCCAGAGCCAGCGGCATCGAGACCGGCTGGCCCAGCATGGTGGTGGCAAGGCTGCGGGCCTCGATGTTGCGGGCGACGCGCTGGCGCAGCAGGATGCGTTCGAAATCGGCGCGGTTGGCGCGATAGGTGCTGCCGGTCCAGGCGCCGACATCGACGTAATCGTAGAACATGCGCGGGACGCGCCGCCGGTGCAGGCGGCGCAGATCCTCGATCTCGGTGATGACCGGCATGGGTTCAGTCCCCGAAATCCAGCTGCACCTTGACCGCCTGCGCCCGGTCGCCGGCCAGGTCGAAGGCCCGCTGCGCCTCGGCCGCGGGCAGGACTTGCGTGACCATGGGCGACAGGTCGATCTGGCCCGCGCCGATCATGCGCGCGGCCTCGGCAAATTCGCGGTCGAAGCGGTGGGTGCCGAAAAGGCGCAACTCCTTGGCGACGATCAGGTTCAAGGGCAGGGGCAGGGTGCCGCCGACGCCGATCTGGACCATGGTGGCCTGCGGCCGCGCCAAGCCGATGGCCTGCGCGATGGCATGGGGATTGGCCGAGCATTCCAGCACCACGTCGATGCGGCCCTTGCCCTGGGACAGGTCGGCCAGGGCGTCGGGATCTTCGGCCACGTTCACCGCCCGGTCGGCGCCCATGCGGCGGGCGATCTCCAGCGTGAAGTCCTGCACATCCGTCACCACGATCTCGGCCGCGCCGCGCAGGCGGGCCAGCGCGGTGCAGATGGCGCCGATGGGACCGGCGCCGGTGATCAGCACCCGCTGGCCGGACAGGTCAGGCGCCATGGTCAGGGCGTGCAGGCAGACGGCCAGCGGCTCGGCCCCGGCGGCGGCCTCGGCGCTGGTTCCTTCGGGCAGCGGCAGGCATTGGCCCAGCGGGTGATACAGCCGGTTGCGGAAGAAGCCGTCCTCATGCGGCATCCGCATGGCCGAGCCGTTGAAGCGCATGGCCAGGCAATGCCGCTCGGTCCCCGCGCGGCAATAGTCGCATTCGCCGCAGGGGCGCGAGGGCGACAGCGCCACCAGTTGCCCCGGCACCAGACCGGACCCCTCGGGCGCGCTTTCCACCACGCCGGCGGCTTCGTGGCCCAGCACGATGGGTTGGCGCACGCGCACCGGGCCGAAGCCGCCATCGTGATAGTAATGCAGGTCCGAGCCGCAGATGCCGCCGCGCAGCACGCGGATCAGGGCGGTGCCTGGGGCGGGTTGCGGTTCGGCCAGGGGCTCGATCCGCAGGTCATGGGCCGCGTGCAGGCGGCAGGCGATGTCGCGTGTCATGTCAGTTCCCCATCAGCGTCGTCGGCAGCCAGGTGGCGAAGGGCGGGTAATAGGAGACCAGCAGCAGCACCACGATGTTCGAGATCAGGAAGGGAATGACCGCGCTGATCACCTTGGCCAAGGGCTCGCGGGCGATGTTGCAGGCGACGAACAGGCAGACCCCCACCGGCGGCGTGGTCAGGCCGATCATCAGGTTCAAGACCGCGAAGGTGGCGAAATGCAGCGGCTCGATGCCGACGCTGGTCGCCAGCCCAAGCAGGGGCACGAACAGGATGATGAGGGCCGCGATGGTTTCCATGAACATGCCGATGCACAGCAGCAGCACGTTGACCAGCAGGATGACCAGGATCGGGTTGTCGGTGATCGCCAGCACGCTGCTGACCAGCATCTGCGGAATGCGCTCGGAGGCCAGGATCGAGCCGAAGACATTGGCGAAGCCCACCAGCGCCAGGATGCCGGCCGAGGAGATCGCGCTGTTGACGACGATGCGCGGCACCGCGCGGATCGGCAGCTCGCGATAGACGAAGGCGCCGACGACAAAGGCGTAGAGGCAGGCGACGATGGCGGTCTCGGTCGGCGTCGCGATGCCGGTCAGCAGCCCGCCGATGATCAGCCCGGTCATGGCCAGCGCCCAGAAGGCGGCGAGGAAGGCCGCGATCAGCTCGCCGAAGCCCTGCCATTGCTGGCGCGGATAGTTGCGGCGCACGGCGAGGATATAGCAGGTGATCGCCATGCCGACGCCCATCAGAATGCCCGGCACCGCGCCGGCCAGGAACAGCTGCCCGACCGAGATGCCCGACAGGGCGCCGACGATGATCATCGGCACGCTGGGCGGCAGCATCGGTCCAACCGTCGCCGAGGCGGCGGTGATCGCGGCGGCGAAATCGCCGGGATAGCCGGATTTCTTCATGCCGGGGATCATCACCCCGCCGGTCGCGGCGACATCGGCGACCGCCGTGCCCGAGACGCCGCCGAACATCATCGAATCCGCGACATTGGCCATGGCCAGCCCGCCGCGCATCCAGCCCACCATGGCATTGGCCAGGCGGATGATGCGTTCGGTGATGCCGCCGAAGTTCATCAGGTTGCCGGCCAGGATGAAGCCGGGAATGCACAGCAGCACGAAGACGTCCATGCCCGCATACATGCGCTGCGGGATGATGACGACCGGCAGCCCCGCCGACAGGATATAGGCCAGCGAGGCCAGCCCCAGGCAGACCGCGACCGGCACGCCAAGCGCCAGCGTCACGATGAAGGTGGTCAGAAGCAGGAAAAGGTCCATGGATCAGGCTTCCTCGGCAAGGTGGGGCCGCCCGTCATCGGTGCCGGCGATCATGCCGATCACCCGCAAAAGCGCGAACAGGAACAGCAGGACCGACAGCACCAGAACCGAAGCGTGGATGATGTCCATCGGCCAGCGCAGGCTGGGCGAGCGCTGGAAGGCGCCGATGGTGGTGAATTTCCAGGCCGGCCAGATCATCACCGCGCCAAGCGCCGCGGTGCAGATCGCCGCGATCAGCCGCATCCACCAGGCGCGGGCCTCCGAGACGGTTTCCTGCAGCAGGTCCACGTTCACCAGCTCACCCGTCATCAGCGACAGGCCGATGCCGAAGGCGGTCATGTAGAGCAGCAGATAGCGCGACAGTTCCTCGGTCCAGACCGGCGAGGGCAGGCCGAAGGTCCGGGTGGCGATCTGAAGCGTGACCACCACGATCAGCGCGAAGAAGGCGATGCCCACCGCAAACCGGCTGGCCGCCGCGACGCCGCGTTGCAAGAGTGCCAGGTTTTTCATGGTTCCAAACCCTTGGGGAAGGCCCCGGCGCGGGCTGCGCGCCGGCTCCGTCCCGTTGCCGTTCAGTGGTTGAACAGATCCTCGACGATGGGCTTGATGCTTTCGTCGACGCTTTTGATCACCGCATCGCGCGAGCCCTCGGCGAATGCCTGCTGGTCGACCTCGACGAAGGTCATGCCCTTGGCCTCCAGATCGGCGCGGATGGCGTCCTCGTCCTGCAGGAACTGCTCGCGCTCGAACTCTTGCGCGATGCGGGCGGCCTCCAGCACATGGGCCTGGTCCTCTTCGGACAGGCGCTGCCAGACCTGCTCGGCGATGGTCAGGTAGATCCAGCTGCGCACATGCTCGGTCTGGTTCACATGGCTCTGCACCTCGTTCAGCGAGGCGGCCTGGATCAGCGCCAGCGGGTTTTCCTGCCCGCCGATGGTGCCGTTCTGCAGCGAGGTGAAGACCTCCGAGAAAGCCATCGGCGTCGGCTGGGCGCCGAGCGCGGTCCAGGTGTCGACGAAGAGCGGCACGTTGGGCACCCGCAGCCGCATGCGGTTCAGCTCGGCCGGGGTGGTGATGGGGTGGTTCGCGGTCAGGTTGCGCGGGCCGCGGGCGAAATAGGCGATGGGCCGGACCTGCGCGCGCTCGATGATCTGCGCCTCGATCTGCTGGCCGATCTCGCCGCCGGCGACCGCGTCCATGTGCTCAAGCGACTGATAGGCATAGGGAATGGCCAGCAGGGCCGCCATGGGCGCCCAGTTCTGAAGGCTTTCGCCGGTGATGGTCATCTCGACCGTGCCGAGCTGCATGCCGTTGATCAGGTCCATCTCGCGGCCCAGCGAGTCGTTCGGGAAGACCTCGACGGCGATGCGGCCCTCGGTCAGGCGGTCAAGCTCCTCGGCGAATTTCAGCGACGCCTTGTGCCAGGAGTTCTGCTCGTTCGCCAGATGGCCGAGCTTCAGCGTCAGTTCGGCGGCCGAGGCGCCCTTGGCGGAAGCGGCGGTCATGCAGGCCACGGCCAGCGCCGCGAAGCGGCGACGGTTCAGGGTGATCATGGTTCTCCTCCGGGATGATGCGGGGTCAGGGTATGAAAAGTTCGGGGCGCGCGCGCGCGATCTCGGGCAGGTCGTTGAGCAATTCGCGCAGGTGGCGGCGCATGGCGGCTTCGGCCAGGCCGGGATCGTGGTTGCGCAGGCCCTCGACGATCTCGGCATGCTGGCCGATCAGCTTCTGGATGTCGAAGGTGCGCGCGGTGATGTAGCGCAGGCGGTTCATCTGCGATTTCAGCCCCTCCAGCACCTCCCAGACCGCCTCCTGCCCGGCGGCCACGGCCAGCAGCCGGTGGAAGCGGTCGTCCAGCCGCACGAAGGTTTCGGCATCGTTGCGGGCGACGGCCTGGGCCTGTTCCTCGATCTCGCGGTCCAGATGGGCCAGCAGCCGGTCGTCGGCCTGCTTGGCCAGCATGCGGATCAGATCGCTCTCGACCGCCTCGCGGATCAGCCGCGCCGACAGCACCGCCGAAACCGAGATGCGGCGGATATAGGTGCCGCGCTGGGGCCGGACCTCGGCCAGCCCGTCGGCGGTCAGGCGGATGAAGGCCTCGCGCACCGGCTGGCGGCTGACGCCGACCTGGGTGGCGATCTCGGTTTCGCTCAGCCGGGTGCCGGGCGGCAGCGCGCCGCGCAGGATCGCGTCCCGCAGCCAGTCATAGACCTGCGGCGCGGTTGAAAGCGTGAAGTCGATATTGGGCTGCATGGACATGATTCTTCCCCCTGGGCCGGATGTATTGCATACTTGCATACTAGTAAATAAAAAAGATGCATCATGTGCGCAGCGAAGGCGCGATCGCTTCAAGGCAGCGCGATCACGGGATGGGCCAGGGCAGCGGGCCGATCGACGGAAATCCCCCGCATCGCCGCATATCGCGGCTTTGACCGCTATCGCGTCCCGGTTTTCCGCACGGTTTCCCCGAAAGCGCGGCGATAGGCGCGTGCCAGCGTGGCGGGCGACGAGAACCCGGTACGCGAGGCGATCTCGCCCAGCGACAGCTTGGTTTCCAGCGCCAGGGCCCGGGCATGGGACAGCCGGATCTGCCGGTAATAGCCGCCGGCCGACAGGCCCAGATGGGCATGGAACAGCCGGTCCATGCTGCGCGGCGACAGCGCCGCGCGCTCGGCGATGCGGGGCAGGGGCAGGGGCTGCTCGGCGGTTTCGCGCATGGCGACGATGGCGCGCTGCAGCGCCGGTGGCAGGGCGCTGTCGGTCATGCGGCTGGGCAATTGCCATTCCACCGGATCGGTGCTGCGGCCCATGACCCGGCCGAACATGTTGGCCACGTCGAAGCGCAGCGCCTCGCCTGCCTGTGCGCCGATCAGGTCCAGCGACCAGCTGAGTACGCTTTGCGCGCCGCCGCAGGTGACGATATTGCCGTCCGCGACATAGGGGTCGGGCACCACGGTGATTTCCGGAAAGGCCTCGGCCAGCGCCTCGCGCTCCATCCAGTGGATCGCGGCACGGCGCCCGGCCAGCAGGCCCATCTGCGCCAGCAGCCACGCCCCGGTGTCGAGGCCGCCCAACACCGGCAGCCCGCGCGCCTTGCGCAGCACCGCCCGCATCGAGTCGCGCTGCAAATGGTCGCGCATGCCGTAGCCCGAGACCAGGATCAGCGCATCCGTCGCCCCCACCCGTTCCAGCGGCAGATCGACCGCGATCGCCAGCCGCGACGAGCTGGTGACCGCCCCGCCGTCCAGCGAGCTGACCTGCCAGGAAAACAGCCGCCGCCCCGACAGGTCGCGGGCCGCCCGCAGGGGCTCGATGGCGCTGGCCAGCACCATGTTCGAGAAGCCGTCGAACAGCAGGAAGGTCAGGTGCAGCGGCGATTTTGGCGACATAGGCAAAGATTATGGCGTAAACTGCACATCATGCCAGCCAAATAGCTGTCAGGCTGCGGTGAAATCACACATTGCCGGAGCCATGAATGAACCGTGACGTCTTCATCACCTGCGCGGTGACCGGATCGGGGCAGAGCCACAAGAAGTCCGACCTGGTGCCGATCACGCCCCGCCAGATCGCCGAAGCCTGCATCGAGGCGGCGAAGGCGGGTGCGGCCATCGCCCATGTGCATGTGCGCGATCCCGATACCGGCGCCCCATCGCGCGATCCGGCGCTGTATCGCGAGGTGGTGGAGCGGGTGCGCTCCGCGGGCACCGACGTGGTGCTGAACCTGACGGCGGGCATGGGCGGCGACATCGTGCTGGGCTCGGCCGAGGCGCCGCTGCCGCTGTCGCCGCAATCCGACCTGATCGGCGCCAGCGAGCGGCTGGTACATGTCGAGGAACTGCTGCCCGAGATCTGCACCCTCGATTGCGGCACGATGAACTTCGCCGAGGCCGATTACGTCATGACCAACACCCCCGGCACGCTGCGCGCCATGGCGGCACGCATCCAGGCGGCGGGGGTGCGGCCCGAGATCGAGGTCTTCGACACCGGCCATCTGTGGCTGGCCAAGACGCTGGTGGAGGAGGGGCTGATCGACGATCCGGTGATGATCCAGCTGTGCATGGGCATCCCCTATGGTGCGCCGGCCGATCCGAACAGCCTGATGGCGATGGTGAACAACATCCCGCCCGGCTGGGTCTATTCCATGTTCTCGATCGGGCGGATGCAGCTTCCCTATGTCGCGCAGGCGGCGCTGGCCGGCGGCAATGTGCGCGTCGGGCTTGAGGACAATATCTGGCTGGACAAGGGCGTGCCGGCCCGCAACGGCGATCTGGTCGAGCGGGCGGTGACGATCCTGAATGCGATGGGCTGCCGCATCCTCGGTCCGCAGGAGGTGCGCGACAAGCTGAAGCTGACCCGGCGCTGAGCCGCAGGCCGAACCAATCCATAACACAAGACAGGGGGTCCATCATGAGTTTCAATCTGACGAGGCAGGGACTGACAAGGCGGGGGCTGCTGGCCGGTGCGGCGGGCGTGGCGGCGGCGGGGCTGATCCTGCCGCGCGGCGCGCGGGCGCAAGAGGCCAGGCGCGGCGGCAGGCTGCGCATCGGCCATCTGGGCGGGGCGACCTCGGACACGCTGGACCCGGCGACCTATGCTGCCGGCCCGGTGGTGACGGCGATGCTGGCGGTCTGCAACAACCTGGTCGAGATCGACGCCAAGGGCCAGGCCGTGCCCGAACTGGCCGAGTTCGAGCCCGATGCCGAGGCCCGCATCTGGACCTTCCGCCTGAAGGACGGCGTCACCTTCTCGGACGGGCGCAAGGTCACGGCGCGGGATGTGATCGCCTCCTTCGACCACCATCGCGGCGCCGATACCAAGTCCGGCGCCAAGGGCTCGCTGGAACAGGTCAAGGAGATCCGCGCCGATGGCGACAATGTGGTGGTGTTCGAGCTGACCTCGGGCAATGCCGATTTCGCCTATCTGACTTCGGACTATCACTTCGTCATCATGCCGGCGAACGAGGACGGCACGCTGGACTGGCAGTCGGGCCTGGGCACCGGCGGCTATGTGCTGGAGAATTTCGAGCCGGGCGTGCGCATCACGCTCAAGCGCCGCGACGATTACTGGAAGCCCGACCGCGCCTGGTTCGACGAGGCGGTGCTGCTGACCATCAACGACGCCACCGCCCGGCAGAACGCGCTGATGACCGGCGAGGTCGATGTCATCAACTCGCCCGACCTCGCTACGCTGCACCTGTTGCAGCGCCGTCCGGGCCTGCAACTGGTCGAGGTGACGGGGACCGCGCATTACACCATGCCGATGTTCTGCGACCAGGCGCCCTTTACCGATCCGAACCTGCGGCTGGCGCTGAAATACGCCATCGACCGGCAGGAGGTGCTGGACAAGGTGCTGCGCGGCCATGGCCAGATCGCCAATGACAGTCCGATCGCGCCGGCGAACCGCTTCTTTGCCGCCGACCTGCCGCAGCGGGCCTATGACCCGGACAAGGCGAAACATTACCTGAAACAGGCCGGCATGGAGGGGCTGAAGGTCGAGATTTCCGCCTCGGACGCGGCCTCGGTCGGGGCGCTCGACATGGTGCAGCTGTTCCAGCAATCGGCCAAGGCGGCCGGGATCGAGCTGACCGTCAAGCGCGAGCCGGACGACGGCTATTGGTCCAACGTCTGGCTGAAGAAGCCCTTCTGCGTCAGCTACTGGAACGGCCGCCCGACCGAGGACGACATGTTCAGCCTGGTCTATGCCCGTGGCGCCGAGTGGAACGAGAGCCACTGGGACAACGAGCGCTTCAACGAGTTGCTGCTGAAGGCGCGGGCCGAGCTGGACGACGGCCTGCGCGCCGAGATGTATCGCGAGATGCAGGGGCTGGTCTCCGAGGATGGCGGCACGATCATCCCCATTTTCGTGAACTATATCGACGTGGCCAATGACAAGGTGGCGCATGGCGAGGTGGCGTCGAACCGCTTCCTCGACGGCTGGAAGATCGTGGAACGGTGGTGGCAGGCATGAAGATCGCGGCAATCGGCGGCGGGGTCATCGGCGGCGGCTGGATCGCCCGCTTCATCCTCTCGGGGCATGACGTGGCGGTCCACGACCCCCACCCCGAGGCGCAGCGCATCGTCGGCGAGGTGCTGGCGAATGCCACCCGCGCCTGGGAAAAGCTGTTCCAGGCGCCGCTGCCCCGGCCGGGGCGCATCCTCTGGGCCGGCTCGCTGGCCGAGGCGGTCCGGGACGCCGACTATATCCAGGAAAGCGTGCCCGAGCGGCTGGAGCTGAAGCACCGCATCATCGCCGAGATCGAGGCCGCCGCGCCCGGGACGGCGCTGATCGGCTCCTCGACCTCGGGCTTCAAGCCGTCTGAGTTGCGGCAGGGGGCGCGGCATCCCGCCCGCATCCTCGTCGCCCATCCCTTCAACCCGGTCTACCTTCTGCCCGTGGTCGAGGTCGTGGGCGGCGGCGAGGCGGCCGGGCGCGCCTGCGAGATCCTGGCGGCGGTCGGCATGAAGCCGGTCCGGATCGCGCGCGAGATCGACGCCCATATCGGCGACCGCCTGCTGGAAGCCGTCTGGCGCGAGGCGCTGTGGCTGGTCCATGACGGCATCGCCACCACCGAGGAGATCGACGACATCATCCGCTTCGGCTTCGGCCTGCGTTGGGCGCAGATGGGCCTGTTCGAGACCTATCGCATCGCCGGCGGCGAGGCCGGGATGCGGCATTTCCTCGGCCAGTTCGGCCCGGCGCTGAAATGGCCCTGGACCAAGCTGATGGAGGTGCCCGACCTCGACGAGGCGCTGATTGACCGTATCGCCGGCCAGTCCGACGCGCAGTCGGGCCGGCATTCGATCCGCGAGCTGGAGCGGATCCGCGACGACAACCTGGTCGGCATCTTCCAGGCGCTCAAGGCGAACGACTGGGGTGTCGGCCAGACCGTGCGCGCGCAGGAGGACGGCTTCTATGCCCGCGCGCCCACGCCTGCGACGGGCTACCCGCTGCGCATCCATCAGGCCCGCGTGACCGGCGGCTGGGTCGATTACAACGGCCACATGACCGAGTTCCGCTATCTGCAGGTGCTGGGCGATGCGACGGACGCCTTCCTGATCCATATCGGGCTGGATGCCGATTACCGGGCGCAGGGCCGCTCGGCCTATACGGTCGAGACTCATATCCGCCACCTGGCCGAGGTGAGGGCGGGCGAGCTTTTGACCGTCGAGACCCGGCTGCTGGGCCATGACGCCAAACGCTTCCGCCTGCATCATGCCATCCTGCGCAAGGACGGAACCGAGGTCGCGACCGGCGAGCATATGCTGCTGCATGTCGATACCGGCGAGGGGCGCGCCATCCCGATGCCGTCCGCGCTGCTGGAGGCGCTGGACCGGGTGGCCGCGCAGGACGGCGCGCCGCATCCTGATCATGCCGGCGCCGGCATCCGCCCGATCCGCCAGAAGGAGGCCACCGCATGAGCGCCGCCGAGGCCCGGCGGCGGCCCATCCTGCGGATGATCGCGGGCCGGCTGGGCATCGGGGTCTTTACGCTCTTCGTCATCTCGGTGCTGATCTTCCTGGCCGTCAGCCTGCTGCCCGGCGACATCGCCCAGCAGGTGCTGGGCCAGTCCGCCACGTCCGAGACCGTCGCCGCCTTCCGGCGCGAGCTTGGCCTCGACCAGCCCTTGGCCTGGCGCTATCTCGACTGGGTCGGCGGGGTGCTGTCGGGCGATTTCGGCCGCTCGCTGGCCAATGGCCGGCCGGTGGCGGACCTGCTGGCCGCGCGGCTGGGCAACACCATGTTCCTGGCCGCCTATGCGGCGGTGATCGCGGTGCCGCTGGCGGTGGGGCTGGGGCTGCTGGCCGCCCTGTGGCGCGGCAGCTGGTTCGACCGCATCGCCAATGTGGCGACGCTGTCGGCGATTTCCTTCCCGGAATTCTTCATCGCCTATATCCTGATGTTCTGGCTGTCGGTCAGGATGGGCTGGTTCCCCTCGATCGCCGATCCCGGCGCCTCGCCGCGGCTGGCCGAGATGCTGGGCCGCGCCTTCCTGCCCGCGATCACCCTGGTCCTGGTGGTGACCGCGCATATGATGCGGATGACGCGGGCGGCGGTGGTCAACGTGCTGGGCGCGCCCTATGTCACCATGGCGCGGCTGAAGGGCGTGTCGCGCTGGCGCGTCGTCACCCGCCACGCCCTGCCGAACGCGCTGGCGCCCATCGTCAACGTGGTGGCGCTGAACGTGGCCTGGCTGATCACCGGCGTCGTCATCGTCGAGGTTGTCTTCGTCTATCCCGGCCTCGGCCAGCTGATGGTGGACAGCGTCACCAATCGCGACATTCCGGTGGTGCAGGCCTGCGCGCTGATCTTTGCCGCGGTCTATATCCTGCTGAACCTGCTGGCCGACGTTCTGGCGATCACCACGAACCCCCGCCTGCTGCATCCGAGGTAAGGCCATGATCCGGATGCTGAAAACCATGCCGTCGACCGCGATCCTTGGGGTTCTGGTCATCGCCGCCTATGCGGTGATCGCGCTCTTCGCGCCGCTGCTGGCGCCCCATGCCGAGGCGCAGATCGTCGGCGCCCAGTTCGAGCCGTGGAGCGCCGCCTATCCCCTTGGCACCGACACGCTGGGCCGGGACATGCTGTCGCGGCTGATCTGGGGCGCGCGCAATACCGTGGGCGTGGCGCTGGTCACCACGGCGCTGGCCTTCGGCATCGGCGCCATTTCCGGACTGCTGGCGGCGGCGCTTGGCGGCTGGGTCGATCTGGCGCTGTCGCGGCTGGTCGATGTGCTGATGGCGGTGCCGGCGCTGATCCTGACGCTGCTGGCCTTGTCGGCGCTGGGACCGGGGGTGGCGAACCTGGTCGTCGTGGTGGCGATCCTCGATTCCACCCGGGTCTTTCGCCTGGCCCGCGCCACGGCGATGAACGTCATGGTGATGGACTATGTCGAGGCGGCGCAGCTGCGCGGCGAGGGCACCTGGTGGATCATCAGCCGCGAGGTGCTGCCGAACATCTCGGCGCCGCTGATCGCCGAGTTCGGGCTGCGCTTCTGCTTCGTGTTCCTGACCATCTCGGCGCTCAGCTTCCTGGGCCTCGGCCTGCCGCCGCCGATGGCGGACTGGGGCGCGATGGTGCGCGACAATGCGGCGCTGATCACCTTCGGCGACATCACGCCGCTTATGCCCGCCGCCTGCATCGCGGTGCTGACGGTCTCGGTCAATTTCGTGGTGGACTGGATGCTGCACCGCGCCTCGGGTCTGAAGGACTGAACCATGCTGCTGAACATCGAGAAGCTGAAGGTCGAGGCGCGGGGCGAGGAAGGCTGGACCCCGATCCTGCACGGCGTCGACCTGCAGGTCGCCCGGGGCGAAGTCGTCGGGCTGATCGGCGAATCCGGGGCCGGGAAATCCACGCTGGGCCTTGCGGCGCTGGGTTTCGCCCAGGGCGGGCTGCGCTTTGCCGGCGGGCGGGTGATCTTCGACGGCACCGACCTGCTGCAATTGCCCGAGCGCCGGCGCCGCGCCTTTCGCGGCCGCCGGGTCGCCTATGTCGCGCAATCGGCGGCGGCAAGCTTCAACCCGGCATGGCGGCTTCTGGACCAGTTCTGCGAGGGGCCGGCGATCCACCACACGGCGGACCGCGCGGAATCCGAAGCCTTCGCGCGCCGGCTCTATGCCGCCATGCACCTGCCCGACCCGGAGCATTTCGGGCTGCGCTTTCCGCATCAGGTCTCGGGCGGGCAGTTGCAGCGGGCGATGGTCGCCATGGCCATGGCCTGCAAGCCCGACCTGATCGTCTTTGACGAGCCGACCACGGCGCTGGACGTGACCACGCAGATCGGCGTGCTGGCGGCGATCCGGCAGGCGGTCGAGACCACGGGCACGGCGGCGATCTACATCACCCACGACCTGGCCGTGGTCGCCCAGATGGCCGACCGCATCAAGGTCATGCGCCACGGCCGCGAGGTCGAGGACGCACCGACCCGCCGGATGATCGAGGCGCCGGCGCAGGACTACACCCGCTCGCTCTGGGCGGTGCGCGCGTTCCGCCGGCCCCAGCGCGCCCTGCCGCAGGCCAGCGCGCCGACGATCAGCATCCGCGAGGTGACGGCGGGCTATTCGTCGCTGGACGTGCTCAGCGAGGTCAGCTTCGACATCCCGCGCGGCGCCACCGTGGCGGTGGTGGGCGAATCCGGCTCGGGCAAGTCCACCACGGCGCGGGCGATCACCGGGCTGCTGCCGCCGCGTGCGGGCAGCATCGCGCTGAACGGCACGCCCCTGCCGCCGCGCTTGGCGCAGCGCGGGCTGGAACAGAAGCGGGCGGTGCAGATGATCTACCAGATGGCCGACACGGCGCTGAACCCGCGCCAGACCATCCGGCAGATCCTGTCGCGGCCGCTGCAATTCTACCTGGGCCTGACCGGCCGGGCGCGCGAGGCGCGGCTCAACGCGCTGATGGAGCAGATCGAGCTGGAGCCGGCGCGGTTTCTCGACCGCCTGCCGGGCGAGCTGTCGGGCGGACAGAAGCAGCGCATCGGCATCGCCCGGGCGCTGGCCGCCGATCCCGAATTCATCATCTGCGACGAGGTGACCAGCGCGCTGGACCAACTGGTGGCCGAGGGCATCCTGCGGCTGCTCAGCAAGGTGCAGGACGAAACCGGCGTCAGCTACATGTTCATCACCCATGACATCGCCACCGTCCGCGCCATCGCCGACGAGGTGGTGGTGATGAGGGGCGGACGGGTCATGGACAAGGGCCTGAAGGCCGAGGTGCTGGACCCGCCGCGCCATGCCTATACGCGCGAATTGCTGGCCTCGGTGCCGCAGATGGACCCGGACTGGCTGACGCGTCGTATCGCCGAGGGCCGCATCGCCGAGGGCGCGGCATGATCCGCGATCCGCAGGTGCTGGACTTCATCGCCCGGACCGAGGCCGCCTATCCGCCCGAGGCGAACGGCGCCAGCGCCGCCGACAACCGGCGCTTCTACGATGCGATGTGCGCCGTCTTTCGCGCCCCGCGCCCGCCGGGCCTGAAGGTCGAGGATCGCCGCATCGGCGGCGTGCCCTGCCGCGTCTATGGCCCCGAGACCCCCGTGGCCGTGGCCTATGTGCATGGCGGCGGTTTCGTGGTCGGCGGGCTCGACAGCCATGACGATGTCTGCGCCGAGATCGCCGATGCCACCGGGTTGCAGGTCGTCGCGGTCGATTACCGGCTGGCGCCCGAGCATCGCTGGCCGGCGCAGATCGCGGATGTGCAGGCGGTCTGGGACGCGCTGGACCGTCCCGCCGTCATCGCGGGCGACAGCGCGGGCGGGCTGCTGGCCGCCGCGCTTTGCCTGTCGCGGCGCGGGGCGCGGCAGCCATTGGGGCAGGTGCTGGTCTATCCCGGCCTGGGCGGCGACGGCAGCGCGCCCTCCTATCGCGAGAATGCCGAGGCGCCCTTGCTGCGCACCGAGGATCTGGCCGGCTATCACGCCGCGCTGCATGGCGAGGGGCCGGCCGATCCGCTGGCGCATCCCTTGCAGGCCGACAGCCTGGCCGGGCTGGCGCCGGCCTTCGTCGTCACCGCCGATGTCGATCCGCTGCGCGACGACGGGCGCGACT
The DNA here is from genome assembly GCF_008824185.1 of Paracoccus pantotrophus. Lineage (NCBI taxonomy): Bacteria > Pseudomonadati > Pseudomonadota > Alphaproteobacteria > Rhodobacterales > Paracoccaceae > Paracoccus > Paracoccus pantotrophus. The sequence goes on along the minus strand of NZ_CP044425.1, from coordinate 495,775 downwards.
ATGTGCGGCGGCTGCGGGCCGAGGGCGTCGCGGCGCATTGGCGCAACGAGCCGGAACTGCCCCACGGCTATCTGCGGGCCCGCCGCCACTGCGACCGCGCGCGGCGCAGCTTCCAGGCGATCCTGGCCGCGATCCAGCGGTTCGCCGGCCCGCCGCGCTGAGGGGCGATCCGCTGCGGGCTTGACATCCCGCCCCCCGGCACGAATGCCATGAGAGAGCCATGAGAGAGGGGGATCGCCATGCAGCGCAAACGGGTCACGCTGGACGAGGTCGCGCGGATCGCCGGCGTGTCGCGCGCCACCGTGTCGCTGGTGGTGCGCAAATCGCCCCTGGTCGCCGATCACACCCGCGAAAAGGTCGAGCAGGTCATGGCAGACCTGGACTATGTCCGCGACATCGGCGCCGCGCGGCTGCGCAACAACAGCAGCCGCACCGTTGGGGTGATCGTGCCGAATCTGGTGAACGCGTTCTTCACCGAGTTCCTGGCCGGGGTCGAGCGGGTGATGGGCGAGGACGACCGGGTCGTGCTGCTGGCCAACAGCCAGGACGATCCCCGGCGCCAGGAGGGCATCCTGCAACGCTTTCGCGGCCATGGTGTCGATGGGGTGATCCTGTGCCCGGCGGCGGGGACCGATCCGGGCCTGCCCGCGCGCATGCGCCGCTGGGGCCTGCCGATGGTGCAGTCGCTGCGCGAGATCGACCGGGGTGCCACCGATTACGCCGGCGCCGACTATATCGAGGGGGTGCGGCTGGCGGTGCAGCACCTGGTCGGCCTCGGCCGTCGCCGCATTGCCTTCCTGTCGGTCGGCGCCCGCACCTCGGCGCGCGAGGAGCGGCTGGCCGGCTTTGCCCGCGCCCTGGCCGAGACCGGCGCCGAGGATGCCGGTATCGTTGAGGCCGACCTGACCTGGGAGGGCGCGGCGCGCTCGGCCGCCGAGGTGCTGGCGCTGCAAAGCCGGCCCGAGGCGGTGCTGTGCTTCAACGATGTCCTTGCCGCCGGTCTGATGCTGGGCCTGCGCCGCGCCGGGCTGGAACCGGGGCGCGACCTGGGCGTGGTCGGCCTGGACGACCTGCCGCTGGCCGAGCTGACCTATCCGCCGCTGACCAGCGTCGCCATGGACCCGGCCGGGATCGGCGCTGCCGCGGCGCGCCTGCTGGCCCGGCGGCTGGCCGATGCCGGCGCGCCGGTCGAGCGCGCGATCCTGGCGCCGCGGCTGGTGATCCGGGAAAGCAGCGGGCGGGAAGCGGGTTGACTTTTGCATTTGCTTCTTTTAGATCGTTCTAAATAACAGGAATCGACGCATCCGCAGGGGAGGGCAGATGTATCAGTTCAATTTCCAGCCGGTTTTCGGCAATCTCGACCTGCTGCTTTACGGCGCCTGGCTGACGGTGCGGCTGTCGCTGATGGCCATGGTGCTGGGGCTGGTCGTCTCGGTCCTGGGCGCGGTGGCCAAGACCTCGGGCATCCGGCCGCTGCGCTGGCTGACCGATGTCTATGTCGAGGTGATCCGCAACACGCCGTTCCTGGTGCAGATCTTCTTCATCTTCTTCGGCCTGCCCGCTGCCGGTATCAGCCTGTCGCCGAACACCGCCGCGCTGGTGGCGCTGGTGGTCAATGTCGGCGCCTATGGCACCGAGATCATCCGGGCCGGCATCGAATCGATCCCCCGCGGCCAGATCGAGGCCGGCCGCGCGCTTGGCCTCGGCCCCGCCCAGATCTTTCGCTATGTCGTGATGATCCCGGCGCTGCGCAACATCTACCCCTCGCTGACCAGCCAGTTCATCTACCTGATGCTGACCTCCAGCGTGGTCTCGGTCATCTCGGCCAACGACCTTGCCTCGGCCGGGGCGGACCTGAACGCCCGCACCTTCGCCAGCTTCGAGATCTACCTGGTGCTGACGATCCTGTATTTCCTGCTGGCGCTGGGGTTCTCGACCCTGTTCGCCGCCATCCGCCGCGCCTTCTTCACCTATCCTGCGAGCCGCTGAGATGATCCGCGAATTTTCCTCTGCCGACATCCTGTTCATCGTCTCGGCCGTCCGCTGGACGCTGATCCTCTCGGCCATCGCCTTTCTTGGCGGTGCCATCGGCGGGCTGGCCGTCGCGCTGGCGCGGACCGCGCAGGGCCGGCTGCCGCGCCGGATCGCGGCGGGCTTCATCCAGGTCTTCCAGGGCACGCCGCTGCTGATGCAACTGTTCCTGGTCTATTTCGGCCTTGCCGTCCTTGGCCTGCCCATCGACCCGCTGCTGGCCGCCGCCGTCGCGCTGACGCTGCATGCCAGCGCCTACCTGGGCGAGATCTGGCGCGGCGCCATCGAGGCGGTGCCGCCGGGCCAGACCGAGGCGGCGGTGGCGCTGTCGCTGTCCTACCGGGACCGGATGCGCCATGTCGTCCTGCCGCAGGCGCTGCGGCTGGCGACCGCGCCGACCGTGGGCTTCTTGGTGCAGCTGATCAAGGGCACCTCGCTGGCCTCGATCATCGGCTTCACCGAGCTGACCCGCGCCGGGCAGATCATCAACAACGCGACCTTCAAGCCGTTCCTGGTCTTCGGCACGGTGGCCGCGCTTTATTTCGTCCTGTGCTGGCCCCTGTCGCTTCTGGCCCGGCACATGGAGGCGCGCATGCGGCTGGCGATCACCCGCTAGAGCCCCGCGCAGAGGATTTCACGGAGGAGGAAACCATGAAACTGAACCGTCGCATCTTTACCGCCCTGGCCGCCGGCGCGCTGGCCATGGGGCTGGCCCCGCCCGCAAGCGCCGCCGATCTTGACGCAGTCAAGAATGCCGGCACCGTCAGGGTGGGCATGCTGGTCGATTTCCCGCCCTTCGGCATCCAGGACGCCTCGGGCAAGCCCGATGGCTATGATGCCGACGTGGCCAAGGCGCTTGGCGAATTCCTGGGCGTGCAGGCGCAGATCGTTCCGGTGACCGGGCCGAACCGCATCCCCTATCTGCTTTCGGGCCAGGTCGATGTACTGGTCGCCTCGCTGGGCATCACCGAGGAGCGGGCAGAGAAGGTCGACTTCTCGAAACCCTATGCCGGGATCAGCATCGCCGTCTATGGCGACAGCGGGCTGGAGATCGCCGCGCCCGAGGGGCTGGCGGGCCAGTCCCTCGCTGTCGCCCGCGCCTCGACCCAGGACACCGGCGTCAGCGCGGTTGCGCCGCAGGGCACCGACATCCGCCGCTTTGACGACGACGCCAGCGCGGTGCAGGCGCTGATGTCGGGGCAGGTCAGGCTGATCGGGCTGTCGAACGTGGTGTTCTCGCAGGTCTCGACCGTCGCGGGCGACCGTTTCGACAAGAAGTTCGACCTGTCGAGCCAGGTGCAGGGCATCGCCGTTGCGCCGGGGTCGGATGCGCTGCTGGAACAGGTCAACGCCTTCGTGGACCAGGCGAAATCCGACGGCACGCTGGACCAGATCCATCAGAAATGGCTGGGCGAGCCGCTGCCCGATTTCGTCAAGAACGCCCAGTGACGCGCGCCGCGCGGCCGTGCCCCGGCCGCGTGCCATCCCAGGGGAAAGCCACATGACCGAACATGCCATCATCATGCGTGCCGTGAACAAGTATTACGGTGCCTATCACGCCCTGGTCGACATCGACCTGACCGTGACGCGGGGCGAGCGCATCGTCATCTGCGGGCCCTCGGGCTCGGGCAAATCGACGCTGATCCGCACCATCAACCAGCTGGAGCCCATCGAATCCGGCACCATCATCGTGGACGGGGTGGAGCTGACCGCCGGCGGCGAGAACGTGGCCCGGGTGCGGCAGGATGTCGGCATGGTCTTCCAGTCCTTCAACCTGTTCCCGCACATGACCGTGCTGGAGAACTGCGTCCTGGCGCCGATGAAAACCCGCAAGATCCCGCGCGTCGAGGCCGAGGCGACGGCGCGCAAATACCTGGAGCGGGTGCGCATTCCCGAACAGGCCGACAAATATCCGGCCCAGCTTTCCGGCGGCCAGCAGCAGCGCGTCGCCATCGCCCGCGCGCTGTGCATGAAGCCGCGCATCATGCTGTTCGACGAACCGACCTCGGCGCTGGACCCGGAAATGGTAAAGGAGGTGCTGGACACCATGATCGACCTCGCGCGCGAGGGGATGACCATGCTTTGCGTCACCCATGAGATGGAGTTCGCCCGCGCCGTGGCCGACCGGGTGATCTTCATGGACAAGGGCGTGATCGTCGAGGAGAACGCGCCCGACCAGTTCTTTGGCAATCCCCAGAACGAGCGGTTGCAGAACTTCCTGGGCCAGATCGCATGACCCGGCCGCGCATCCTGGCCCTGGCCGAGCTGAAGCCGCAGGACATGGCCGACCGGCTTGCCGCCGAATACCGGGTGATCCGCGACATCGGCGATGCGGCGGATGTCGAGGCGGTGCTGACCGCCGGCAATGTCGGGATCACGGCGGCGCAGATGGCGCGGCTGCCGGCGCTGCGGCTGATCGCGGTGAACGGCGTCGGCGTCGATGCCGTCGACCTGGCCGAGGCGCGGCGTCGCGGCATCGCCGTCACCACCACCCCCGACGTGCTGTCGCTGGCCGTGGCCGAGATGGCGCTTGGCCTGGCGCTGGCGGCGGGGCGCCGGATCGCCGAGGGCGACCGTTTCGTGCGCGCCGGCCAATGGTCCTCGGGCGGCAAGCTGGGCCTCGGCCTTTCGGTGCTGGAGCGGCGGGCTGGCATCCTGGGCTATGGCCGCATCGGGCGCCGGCTGGCCGACCTGCTGCGCGGCATGGGGATGGCGGTGCTCTATACCGCCCGGCACGAAAGGCCGGACGCCCCGGACGGCTTCCGCCCCGATGCGCTGGCGCTGGCGCGGGATTGCGAGTTGCTTTTCGTCACCGCCGCCGGGGGCAAGGATACGCGCGGCCTGGTCGATGCCGGCGTGCTGGCGGCGCTCGGCCCCGATGGCGTCCTGGTCAATGTCGCTCGCGGCCCGGTGGTCGATGCCGGGGCGCTGGCCGCGGCGCTCCATGCGGGCGCCATCGCCGGGGCGGGGCTCGACGTTTTCGACGATGAGCCGAACGTGCCGCAGGCGCTGCTCGATGCCCCGAATTGCGTGCTGACCCCGCATATCGGCTCGGCCACGGCCGAGGCGCGGCGCGCGATGGCGCAGCTGGTGCTGGACAATATCGCCGCCCATTTCGCCGGCCGGCCGCTGCCCACCCCCTACGAGGCCTAGCATGCGCTATCTTTGCATCGGCGAGCCGCTGGTCGAGTTCACCGCCCGCCGCGATGCGCCCTCGACCTTCGACCGGCGCGCGGGCGGCGACACGCTGAACAGCGCCATCTATCTGGCGCGGCTCTTGCCCGCCGGCTCGGTCGGCTACCTGTCGCGACTCGGCGACGACGCGATGAGCGCCTGGCTGCGCGGCGTCATGGCCGAGGAGGGGGTGGCCGATCTGTGCGCCACCGAGCCGGGCGGCCGGCCCGGACTGAGCTTCATCTCGACCGATGCGCGGGGCGAGCGCAGCTTTCTTTACTGGCGCGAGCAGGCGCCGGCGCGGCGCATGTTCGATGATGGCGACATGGCGCTGGGGGCCGTGGCCGAGGCCGGGACGGTGCTTCTGTCCGGCGTCACGCTGGCGATCCTTTTGCCCGAAAGCCGCGAGCGGCTGCTGGCCGCGCTGGAACGGCGGTTGGCGGCGGGGGGGCGGATCGTGCTGGACACGAACTACCGCCCCGCCCTTTGGCCCGATGCCGCCACGGCGCGCGCGGTGATCGGCCGTGCGGCGGCGCTGGCGACGCTGGTCCTGCCCTCGCTGGACGACATGGCCGGTTGTTTCGGCATCGCGGACCCGGCCGGGGCAATGGCGGCCCTGGCCGGGCTGGGCGGGGCCGAGATCGTGCTGACCACCGGCGGGGGCAAGGTGCTGCGCCGCCCGCCCGGCCAGGACCGCATCGAGCCCCATCCGCTGCCCCCGATGGTTGCCGCGGTCGATACCACCGGCGCCGGCGACAGCTTCAACGCCGGCTGGCTGGCCGCGCGCGATGCCGGCCTGCCGCCGGTCGCGGCCGTGACCCTTGCCGCCCGCCTGGCCGCGGTCGTCGTCACCCATCCCGGTGCGGTCATCCCGCGCCCCGCCATGCCCGATCTGGGCCTGGGGGTGGCGACATGAGTGCCGCATTCGATCCCGAGGCCGCCGCCCGCGCCCTGCTGGCGGTCCATGGCGCTGCGCCGCGCCTGCCGGGCCTGGTCCCGCCGCCACCCGATCCCGACGCGGCCTATGCGGTGCAACGGGCGGTGATCCGTGCGCTAGGCGGCGGTGCCTGGAAAATGGCGTTGCTGGCCGGCCGCGACCGCCATGCCGGGGCGCTGCCGGGGCGGGGGGTCGTCCGCTCGGACGCCCTTTTGCCGCCGCTGCCGGCCGATGCTTGCATCGAGGTCGAGACCGCCCTGATCCTTGGCGCGGACCTGCCCGCCGGTGCGACAGCCGCTGCCGCGGCGGACGCCATTGCCGAGGTGCGGCTGGCCTTCGAACTGGTCGCCCCGCGGCTTGCCGACCGCGGGACGGTGCTGCCGCTGGAACTGATGGCCGATGGTTTCGGCTCGGCCGGGATCGTGCTGGGCGATGTTTTGCCCGATTGGCGCGACGGCATGACCGGCCCGCTGGGGATCGCGCTCTGGCTGGACGAGCGCCGGGTCGCGGTCCCGGAGACCGCGGCGAGCCTGGCCGAGGCGGTGGATTTCCTGGCCTGGCTGGCCGGTCACGCGGCGGCGCAGGATCTGCCGCTCTGCCAAGGCGACGTCATCATCACCGGCGCCCGGATCGGCCCGCTGCCACTGGACGGTGCGCGGACCGCGCGGGCCCGCGCCGGCGGGGCCGCGGTCTCGGCCCGGTTCGCCGGGCCCTGAATCAGCGCGTCAGGATGGGCGCGGGCCGGTAGCGCCCGTACAGATGGGCCGGCGCGGCGGCAGCCAGCCGCTCCAGCCGGTCCCGCACCCGCGCGCATCCCTGCGCGGCCAGGATCTCGAACGGGCCGCGCGGGAAGTTCAGGCCCAGTTTCAGAGCCGTGTCGATGCCCTCCTGCGTCGTGCCGCCCTCGGCCAGAAGCCAGCCGGCCTCGTTGACCAGCGTCGCCTCGATGCGCCGGACGATGGCCGCGGCATCCTCGGGGGCGGGGCCGGGCTTTTCCGGGTAAACGAAGCCCCGGCCGGTCTTGCGCCCCAGAGCGCCCGAGGCGACCTGCCGCCGCGCCGCCTCGAAGACGTGATAGCGCGGGTGGCCATCCATCGCCGCGGCAAGGCTTTCGGTCGCGGCCAGGTTGATGTCGGCGCCCACCAGGTCGATCAAGCCGAAGGGGCCCAGCCGATAGCCCGCCGCCAGCATCGCCGCGTCGATCTCGGCCGCGCTGCGGCCCTCCTCCAGCAGCGCCAGCGCCTCGCCGTAAAAGGGCCGGGCGCAGCGGTTGACGATGAAACCGGGCCGGTCGGGGCACGGGATCACGGTCTTGCCGGCGGTCTCGGTCAGACGCCGGGCGCGGTCCAGCGCCGCCGCACCGGTGCCGGGATGGGCCACCAGCTCGACCAGCTTCATCACCGGTGCCGGGTTGAAGAAATGCAGGCCCAGCAGGCGCTGGGGCTGCGAAAGCCCCTCGGCCATGGCGGCGACCGACAGCGACGAGGTATTGCTGGCCAGCACCGCATCGGGCGCCAGCACCGATTCCAGTGCCGCGAACAGGGCGCGCTTGACCTCCATGCGCTCGACCACCGCCTCGATGGCCAGATCGGCGGCGCCCATGGCCTCGGGGCCCTCGACGACGGTGATGCGGGCCAGGGTCGCGTCCAGATCGGCTTGCGCCAGCTTGCCGGCCTGGACCCGAGGCGCAAGGCCGGCGCGCAGCCGCTCCAGCGCCGTTTTCCGCGCGTCCGCCGCGGCATCGGTCGCCAGCACGGCAAAGCCGGCGGCGGCATAGGTCTGGGCGATGCCGAGGCCCATCGTGCCCAGGCCGATGACGGCAATGGTGGTCATGTCGGAAACTCCGCGCTGCATCCCATGGACATCATGCCATCGGCAAGAATCATTTCAAGCTTGAAATTTTAAACTTGAAACGAATCCGATTCGCTGGCAGCTTTTCCCCAACAGGCCGAAAAGGCGCAGGGAGGTGAGCGATGAAGATCTTGTGTATGGGCGGTGGCCCGGCTGGACTGTACTTCGCCATTTCGATGAAGCTGCGCGATCCCTCGCACCAGATCACCGTGCTGGAACGCAACAAGGCCAACGACACCTTCGGCTGGGGCGTGGTGCTGTCGGACGACGCGCTGGGGCGGATGCAGCAGAACGACCCCGCCAGCACCGAGGCGATCCGCAGCCATTTCGCCTATTGGGACGATATTGCCGTGGTGCATGACGGGGTGCGCACCGTCTCGGGCGGGCATGGCTTCGCCGGCATCGGCCGCAAGCAGATGCTGGTCCTGCTGCAAGCCCGCGCGCGCGAGCTGGGGATCGACCTGCGCTTCGAGACCGAGTTCCGCTCGGCCGAGGAATACCGCCGGGACTACGACCTGGTGGTGGGCTGCGACGGCATCAACAGCCTGGTGCGCAGCGAATATGCCCAGGTGTTCCAGCCCGATATCGACACCCGCCGCTGCAAGTTCGTCTGGCTGGGCACGCATCAGAAATTCGATGACGCCTTCACCTTCATCTTCGAGCGGACCGAGCATGGCTGGGTCTGGGCGCATGTCTACCAGTTCGACGGCGACACCGCGACCTTCATCGTCGAGACCCTGCCCGAGACCTGGGAGAAGCTGGGCTTTGCCGACATGTCCAAGGAGGAATCGGTCGAGACCTGCCGCAGGATCTTCGAGCGCCATCTGGGCGGCCACGCGCTGATGTCCAATGCCGCGCATCTGCGCGGCTCGGCGGTCTGGATCCAGTTCCCGCGGGTCATCTGCGAGCGTTGGTATCACGAGAATGTCGTGCTGATGGGCGATGCGGCGGCGACCGGGCATTTCTCGATCGGCTCGGGTTCGCGGCTGGCCTTCGACAGCGCCATCGCGCTGGCCGAATACCTGCATTCCGAACCGACCATGCAGCGCGCCTTCGAACGCTATCAGGAAGAACGCCGCGTCGAGGTGCTGCGCCTGCAATCGGCCGCCCGCAACAGCCTGGAATGGTTCGAGCAGGTCGAGCGTTACCTGGACATGGAGCCGCTGCAATTCGCCTATTCGCTGCTGACCCGTTCGCAGCGCATCAGCCACGAAAACCTGCGCCTGCGCGACCCTGAATGGCTGGGGCAGGCCGAGGACTGGTTTCAGGGACGCGCCGGCGGGCGCAAGGGCCGGCGGCCGATGTTCGCGCCCTTCCGGCTGCGCGACATGGCGCTGGAAAACCGCGTCGTCGTCTCGCCCATGGCACAATACAAGGCCGTGGACGGCTGCCCGACCGACTGGCATTTCGTCCATTACGCCGAGCGCGCCAAGGGCGGCGCCGGGCTGGTCTATACCGAGATGACCTGCGTCTCGGCCGAGGGGCGGATCAGCCCCGGCTGTCCCGGCCTCTACGCGCCCGAACACGAGGCTGCCTGGAAGCGGATCGTCGATTTCATCCATGCCGAGACACGGGCCAAGATCTGCATGCAGATCGGCCATTCCGGCCGCAAGGGCTCGACCCAGCTGGGCTGGCAGGATGCCGACCGGCCGCTGGCCCAGGGCAACTGGCCGCTGATCTCGGCCAGCGCGATCCCGTGGCAGGACGGCAATGCGGTGCCGAAGGCCATGGACCGCGCCGACATGGACATGGTGCGCGACCAGTTCGTCGCCGCGACCCAGATGGCGGCGCGGGCGGGCTTCGACATGGTCGAGCTGCATGCGGCGCATGGCTATCTGATCTCCAGCTTCATCTCGCCGCTGTCGAACCGGCGCGAGGACGACTATGGCGGCAGCCTGGAAAACCGCATGCGCTATCCGCTGGAGGTGTTTCGGGCGATGCGCGCCGTCTGGCCGGAGCAAAAGCCGATGTCGGTGCGCATCTCGGCCAATGACTGGGTGGGCGACGAGGGCGTGACGCCCGAGGAGGCGGTCGAGATCGCCCGGATGTTCGCCGATGCCGGCGCCGACATCATCGACGTCTCGGCCGGGCAGACCAGCACCGGGGCGCGGCCCATCTATGGCCGGATGTTCCAGACCCCGTTCAGCGACCGCATCCGCAACGAGGCCGGGCTCGCGACCATGGCGGTGGGCAATATCACCGAGGCCGACCAGGTGAACGGCATCCTGCTGGCCGGCCGGGCCGATCTGGTCTGCCTGGCGCGGCCGCATCTGGCCGATCCCTATTGGACCTTGCACGCCGCCGTCGAGGCCGGGGACGAGGCCGCGGCCTGGCCCTTGCCCTATCAGGCCGGCCGCGACCAGGCGCTGCGGCTGCGCAGCCGCGCGCAGGAGGCGATCCGGGCATGACGGCGATGGCGGGCAAACGGGTGCTGATCACCGGGGGGGGCACGGGCACCGGCGCCGATCTGGCGCGCGCCTTTGCCGGGGCCGGGGCCGAGGTGGTGATCTGCGGCCGCCGCAAGGCACCGCTGGAGGCCGTGGCCGAACGGACCGGCGCCCGCGCCCTGACCGCCGACGTGACCGACGAGGCCAGCGTCAGGGCGCTGTTCGCCGAGGCCGGTCCCTGCGACATCGTCATCGCCAATGCCGGGGCGGCGGACAGCGCGCCGCTCAGCCGCACCACGCTGGAGCAGTGGAACGCCATGCTGGCGGTGAACCTGACCGGCACCTTCCTGACCTTCCGCGAGGGGCTGGCGCAATTGCCCGGCTGGGGCCGGCTGATCGCCGTGGCCTCGACCGCCGGCCTTCGCGGCTATGCCTATGTCGCGCCCTATGCGGCGGCCAAGCATGGCGTCGTGGGTCTGGTGCGCAGCCTGGCGCTGGAGGTGGCGCGGCGGCCGGTGACGGTCAACGCGCTGTGTCCCGGCTTTCTGGATACCGAGATGACGGCGCGTTCCATCGCCACCATCATGGACAAGACCGGCAAGAGCCGGGATCAGGCGCTGGCCGCGCTGACCGCGACCAATCCGCAGGGCCGGCTGATCCAGCCCGCCGAGGTCAGCGCCGCGGCGCTGTGGCTGTGCGGGCCGGGCTCCGAGGGGGTCAACGGCCAGGCCATCGGTATTTCGGGGGGCGAGGCATGAACGATCCGCTGTCCAAGCGCCGGCTGAAGCTGTGGATCCGCCTGCTGGGCGTCACCCGCGCGGCCGAGGGGCAGCTGCGCGAGTTCCTGCGGGTCAGGCACGACACGACGCTGCCGCGTTTCGACGTGATGGCCGCGCTCTATCGCCGGCGCGAGGGCGTCACCATGAGCGAGCTCAGCCGCATGTTGCTGGTCTCGAACGGCAATGCGACGGCGGTGGTGGACCGGCTGGAACGGGACGGGCTGGCGCGGCGCGAGCCCTCGGAAACCGATCGGCGCACCGTCTTCGTCAGCCTGACGCCCGAGGGGCTGGCGGCCTTCGAGGGTTTCGCCGCCGATCACGAGGCCGAGGTGAACCGCATCTTCGCCGGCCTGACCGAGGAGGACATCGAGTTGCTGACCGAGATCCTGAAACGCATGGGGGGCGCGAAATGACCGAGCTGGCCGGGCTGAAGCCGCAACATTTCATCTGGGAGGTGCGGGACCGCATCGCCACCATCCGCCTGAACCGCCCCGAGCGCAAGAACCCGCTGACCTTCGACAGCTATGCCGAGCTGCGCGACACCTTCCGCGCGCTGGTTTATGCCCGCGACGTGGATGTCGTGGTTCTGGCCTCGAACGGCGGCAATTTCTGCTCGGGCGGGGATGTGCATGACATCATCGGCCCGCTGGTCGGCATGGACATGAAGGGGCTTCTGGCCTTTACCCGCATGACCGGCGATCTGGTCAAGGCGATGATCGGCTGCGGCAAGCCGGTGATCGCGGCGGTGGACGGGATCTGCGTCGGCGCCGGCGCGATCCTGGCCATGGCCTCGGACCTGCGGCTGGCGACGGCGCAGGCGAAATGTGCCTTCCTGTTCACCCGCGTCGGGCTGGCCGGCTGCGATATGGGCGCCTGCGCCATGCTGCCGCGCATCATCGGCCAGGGGCGGGCGGCCGAACTGCTTTACACCGGCCGGGTGATGGGCGCAGAGGAGGGCCATGCCTGGGGTTTCTGGAACGCGCTGCATGACGCGGACGCGCTGGAGGCCGAGGCGCAGGCGCTGGCGCGGCGGCTGGCCGCGGGGCCGGTCTTTGCCCATGGCATCACCAAGACCCAGCTGAACCAGGAATGGAACATGGGGCTGGAACAGGCCATCGAGGCCGAGGCGCAGGCGCAGGCGATCTGCATGCAGACCCGTGATTTCGAGCGCGCCTATCGGGCCTTCGTCGCCAGGGAAAAGCCGGTGTTCGAGGGCGACTGAAGCCGGGGGCTGTCTGCCCCGTTGTCCATTGGTCCTCGGACCAATGGCGGGCTCAATGGACAACCTCCGAGGATATTTGGACAAGGAAGATGGACAAGAGCTTTCTGGACTGGCCGTTTTTCGAGACCCGCCACCGCGAACTTTCGGCGGCGCTTGAGGATTGGTGCGCCGCGCATCTGCCGGTGGATCACGGCGATGTCGATGCCGCCTGCAAGGTGCTGGTCGCGGCGCTTGGGGCGGCGGGCTTCTTGCGTCATAGCGGCGCGGGCGCGGGCGAGGCGCTGGACGTGCGCAGCCTGTGCCTGATCCGCGAGACGCTGGCGCGGCACGATCCGCTGGCCGATTTCGCCTTTGCCATGCAGGGGCTGGGCATGGGGGCGGTGACGCTGTTCGGCACTCCCGGCCAGCGGGAATGGCTGGAGCAAACGCGCGCGGGCCGGGCGATCTCGGGTTTCGCGCTGACCGAGCCCGGCGCCGGTTCGGACGTGGCCAGCACCGCGACGCTGGCCGAGCGTGCCCCGGGCGGCTGGCGGCTGACGGGCGAAAAGACCTATATCTCGAACGGCGGCATCGCCGATCTCTATGTCGTCTTCGCCCGCACCGGCGAGGCACCGGGCGCGCGGGGCTTGTCGGCCTTCCTGATGCCGGCCGACAGCGCCGGGCTGACGATCGCCGAACGGATCGAGGTCATCGCCCCGCATCCCCTGGCCCGGCTGAAGCTGGACGGGGTGGTGCTGCCGGATGCGGCGCTGATCGGCCGGCCGGGCGAGGGGTTCAAGATCGCCATGTCGGTGCTGGACGTGTTCCGCCCCACGGTCGGGGCGGCGGCGCTTGGCATGGCGCGCCGCGCGCTGGACGAGGCCCTGGCGCGGGCGCGGCGGCCGCGGGCCGGCGGCGGCACGCTGGCCGATCACCAGATCGTGCAGGGCCATCTGGCCGACATGGCGCTGAAGGTGGATGCGGCGGCGCTGCTGGTCTATCGCGCCGCCTGGACCAAGGACATGGGCGCGCCGCGCGTCACCCGCGAGGCGGCGATGGCCAAGCTCTATGCCACCGAGGCCGCGCAGGAGGTGATCGACGCCGCGCTGCAACTGCATGGCGGCGACGGCGTGCGCCACGGCAGCGCGGTCGAGGCGCTTTACCGCGACATCCGCGCCCTGCGCATCTACGAGGGCGCCAGCGACGTGCAGCGCGTGGTCATCGCCCGGAGCGTTCTGGCATGATCTACCGGCGCCGCATCCAGGTCGAGTTCAACCATTGCGACCCGGCGGGGATCGTCTTCTATCCCCGTTACTTCGAGATGCTGAACTCGGTGATCGAGAATTTCTTTGCCGAGGTGCTGGCCTATCCTTTCACCCGCATCCATGTCGAGGAGGATTGCGCGGTTCCGACCGTGCAGATCGAGGCCGGGTTTCGCGCGCCCTCGCGTCTGGGCGAGGTGCTGGATTTCGCGCTGGAGGTGCAGCATGTCGGCGGCTCCAGCGCGCGGCTGGTGCAGCGGGCCAGCGCCGGCGGGCAGTTGAAGCTGCAATGCGTCTCGACCCTGGTCTGGGTCACGCCGCAGGGGCGCGCCGCGCCCTGGCCCGAGGCGATCCGCCGCAAGATGATCGCGTTCATGGAGGCAAGCGATGGTGCATGAGGTTCTGCATCCGAGGAACTGGAAGGCGACGCCGGGCTATTCCAACGGCATCGCCGCCACCGGGCGGATGGTGTTCACCGGCGGCATGATCGGCTGGAACGACCAGCAGGAATTCGAGACCGACGATTTCGCCGGGCAGGTGCGCCAGGCGCTGCAATCCATCGTCGCCGTGCTGGCCGAAGCCGGCGCGCGGCCCGAACATCTGGTTCGCCTGACCTGGTATGTCACCGACAAGCGCGAATATCTGGGCGCGCTCAAGGACATCGGGCAAGCCTACAAGGAGATCATCGGCCGGCATTATCCGGCCATGGCGCTGGTGCAGGTCGTGGCCCTGGTCGAGGACCGCGCCAAGGTCGAGATCGAGGCAACCGCCGTGATCCCCGCCTGACGGGGGCGCGGCACAAGCGGGCCAAGGCACGACAAGATGCCGGCCCGCCCAACAGGGAGATTGAAGATGACGGGCAATCCGCCGCTTGGACCCTCGGCGCATGTCGATAGCTTCTCGCGCGACAACCTGCCGCCGGCCGAGCTTTGGCCGCGGCTGAAGCTGGAGGGCTTCGCCTATCCCGAATACCTGAACGCCGCGGTCGAGCTGACCGACTGCATGGTCGAGAAGGGTTTCGGCGACCATATCGCGCTGATCGGCAACGGCCGCATCCGCAGCTACAAGGAACTGACCGACTGGACCAACCGCATCGCCCATGCGCTGGTCGAGACTTACGGCCTGCGGCCGGGCAACCGGGTGCTGATCCGCTCGGCCAACAACCCGGCCATGGTGGCCTGCTGGCTGGCCGCGACCAAGGCCGGGGCGGTGGTGGTCAACACCATGCCGATGCTGCGCGCGGGCGAACTGGCCAAGATCATCGACAAGGCGCAGGTCAGCCACGCGCTTTGCGACACAAGGCTGATGGACGAGCTGGCGCTGGCCGCCAAGGGCAGCCGGCACCTGAAGACCGTGATCGGCTTCGACGGCACGGCGAACCACGATGCCGAGCTGGACCGCGCCGCCCTGTCGCAGCCGGTGCGGTTTCAGGCGGTGCGCACGGGGCGCGACGACGTGGCGCTTCTGGGCTTCACCTCGGGCACCACGGGCGAGCCCAAGGCGACCATGCATTTCCACCGCGACATCCTGATCATCGCCGACGGCTATGCCCGCGAGGTGCTGGAGGTGCGGCCCGAGGATGTCTTCGTCGGCTCGCCGCCTTTGGCCTTTACCTTCGGGCTGGGCGGGCTGGCGGTGTTTCCGCTGCGCTTCGGCGCCTCGGCGGCGCTGCTGGAGAACGCCTCGCCGCCGAACATGGTCGAGATCATCCAGAAATACCGCGCCACCATCTGCTTCACCGCGCCGACCGCCTATCGGGTGATGATGCGGGCGATGGACGAGGGCGCCGACCTGTCCAGCCTGCGCGCCGCCGTCTCGGCCGGCGAGACGCTGCCCGGCCCGGTCTACGAGGAATGGATGGCCAAGACCGGCAAGCCGATGCTGGACGGCATCGGCTCGACCGAGATGCTGCACATCTTCCTGACCAACCGTTTCGGTGACAGCCGCCCGGCCTGCACCGGCCGCCCGGTCGCGGGCTACGAGGCGCGGATCATCGGCCCGGACGGGCGCGAATTGCCGCCGGGCGAGACCGGGCGGCTGGCAGTGCGCGGCCCGGTCGGCTGCCGCTATCTGGCCGACCCCGAGAAGCAGCGCGCCTATGTGCAGGACGGCTGGAACCTGACCGGCGACAGTTTCTGGCGCGACGAGCAGGGCTATTTCCACTTTGCCGCCCGCACCGACGGTATCATCGTCTCGGCCGGCTACAACATCGCCGGCCCCGAGGTCGAGGCGGCGCTGCTGGCCCATCCCGACGTGCTGGAATGCGCCGTGGTCGGCGCCCCGGACGAGGCGCGCGGCCAGATCGTCGAGGCGCATGTCGTGCTGCGCCCCGGTGCCGCGGCCGGCGAGGCCTTGGCCAAATGCTTGCAGGATCATGTCAAATCCGTCATCGCGCCCTTCAAATACCCGCGCCGCGTGGTCTTTGCCGAGGCGCTGCCCAAGACCGAAAGCGGCAAGATCCAGCGATTCCGTCTGCTGGAAGGGCGGGCGTGACCCTTGGGGTTGCGGACTGATGCGCGAAAGCCGTTGCAGCCCGCGACCGCATCATAAAAACATGCGACGACCAATCATCGCGCATTATTCAGGGAGTTCGACATGAAACTGAAAAGACTGCTGATCTGCGGCTCTGCCGCCCTGGCCCTGGCCGGGGCCGCCCAGGCCGAACCCGTCAAGGTGGGCATGATCACCACGCTGTCGGGCGGCGGGGCCGGGCTGGGCGTCGACACGCGCGATGGCTTCCTGCTGGCGCTGAAGAACGCCGGCGATGCCGGCAAGCAGGTCGAGCTGGTGATCGAGGACGACCAGCAGAAACCCGATGTCGCGGTGCAGATCGCCGACAAGATGATCCAGTCCGAACAGGTGGACGTGCTGACCGGCATCGTCTGGTCGAACCTCGCCATGGCGGTGGTGCCGGCGGCGGTGGCGCAGGACAAGTTCTATCTGTCCACCAATGCCGCGCCCTCGCAGCTGGCCGGGGCGGGCTGCAATCCGAAATACTTCTCGGTCTCCTACCAGAACGACAACCTGCACGAGGCGGCGGGCGCCCATGCCACGGATGCCGGCATCGGCAAGGTCTTCATCATGGCGCCGAACTATCCCGCCGGGCAGGATTCGCTGGCGGGCTTCAAGCGTTACTACAAGGGCGAGGTGGTCAGCGAGATCTATACCCAGGTCGGCCAGACCGATTACGCCGGCGAAATCGCCCAGATCCGCGCCAGCGACGCGGATGCGGTGTTCTTCTTCCTGCCCGGCGGCATGGGCATCGCCTTCATGAAGCAATATGCCGAATCCGGCGTCGGCAAGCCGGTGATCGGCCCGGCCTTCAGCTTCAGCCAGGACATCCTGCCCGCGGTGGGCGATGCCGCGCTGGGGGTCAGGAACACCGCGCAATGGTCCAAGGATCTGGACAATGAGGCCAACAAGGCTTTCGTCGAGACCTTCCAGGCCGAATACGGCCGGCTGCCCTCGCTTTACGCGGCGCAGGCCTATGACACGGCCAACCTGCTGCTCTCGGCCGTCGCCAAGGCGGATGTGGGCGATGCCGATGCCTTCCGCGCCGCGCTGGCCGAAGCGGATTTCCCCAGCGTGCGCGGCAAGTTCCGCTTTGGCCCGAACCAGCACCCGATCCAGGACTATTACGTGCGCGAGGTGGTCAGGGAAGGCGAGGTGCTGACCAACAAGATCATCGGCCCGGCCATGGCCGACCATGGCGACGCCTATGCCGAGCAGTGCAAGATGTAAGCCCTGCCGGGCCGGGTCGACAAAGCCCGGCCCCCTGGCAAATCGGGAGAGAAAGCGGTGATGCTTCTGGCCGAGCAGGCGCTGAACGGCCTGCAATACGGGATGATGCTGTTTCTGATGGCGGCCGGGCTGACGCTGGTCTTCGGCGTCATGGGGCTGATCAACCTTGCGCATGGCTCGCTCTACATGACCGGGGCCTTCGCCTGCGCGGCGGTGGCGGCGGCCACCGGCTCGTTCTGGCTGGGGCTGGTCGCCAGCCTGGCGGCCGCCGCCGCCGCGGGTGCGCTGGTCGAGATCGCGGTGATCCGCCGGCTTTACGCCCGCGACCACCTGGACCAGGTGCTGGCGACCTTCGCGCTGATCCTGGTGTTCTCCGAGGGCACGCGCTGGCTCTTCGGTTCCTTCCCGCTTTACCTCAAGCTGCCCGGCTCGCTTTCCGGCGCGGTGGTGCTGCCGGGCGGACTGCATTATCCGCTGTTCCGGCTGGTGATCATCGGCTTCGGCGCGGCAGTGGCCCTGGGCCTGTGGTGGCTGATCACCCGCACCCGGCTGGGCATCCGCATCCGCGCCGGCGAGGCGGATCGCGAGATGATCGGCGCGCTGGGGGTGGACATCGCCCGGCTCTACACCATCGTCTTTGCGCTTGGCGCGGCGCTGGCGGGACTGGCGGGCGCGCTGGTCGGCACCATCCAGTCGGTGCAGGTCGGCATGGGCGAGCCGGTGCTGATCCTGGCCTTCGTCGTGGTGGTGATCGGCGGCATCGGCTCGATCAAGGGCGCCTTCATCGGCGCGCTGCTGGTCGGCATGACCGACACGCTGGGCAAGGCGCTGCTGCCGGGGCTGCTGTCGCGGGTGCTGGACGCGTCCAGCGCCAATACCGTGGGCGCCTCGCTGGCCTCGGTGCTGATCTATGTGCTGATGGCCGTGGTGCTGATCCTGCGGCCGCAGGGGCTTTTCGGGGCGAGGGCCTGAGCGATGCGAGAGACATTGAACCGCGACACCGCGATCAACCTGGCGATCCTGGCCCTGCTGGTCGCCACCGCCGTCGCCGCGCATCTGCTGGGCGAGGGCTTTGCCGTCACGCTGGCGACCAAGGCGGCGATCTTTGGCCTGGCGGGGGTGGGGCTGAACCTGGCGCTTGGCTATGGCGGGCTGATCTCGTTCGGCCATGCCGCCTTCTTCGGCATCGGCGGCTATGTGACCGCGATCCTGGCCAGCCATGCCGCGGCGGGCACGCCGG
Source organism: Paracoccus pantotrophus (assembly GCF_008824185.1). NCBI lineage: Bacteria > Pseudomonadati > Pseudomonadota > Alphaproteobacteria > Rhodobacterales > Paracoccaceae > Paracoccus > Paracoccus pantotrophus. The sequence continues at coordinate 477,172 of NZ_CP044425.1, read as the reverse complement.
TCGCCACGCTGCCCTTCACCGTCATGGGCAGCAACGAGATGCTGGGCATCTGGCCCATGGCGATGCTGGCGGCGGGGCTGGCGGCGCTGGCCATCGGGGCGCTGTCCTTGCGCACCTCGGGCGTCTATTTCATCATGGTGACGCTGGCCTTCGCGCAGATGCTTTACTATTTCGCCATCAGTTGGCCGCGCTACGGCGGCGAGGACGGGCTGAGCTTCTATGTCCGCAACAGCTTTCCCGGCCTGAACACCTTTGCCCCGATCCAGTATTTCGCCATCTGCGCCACATTGCTGGCCGTGGCGCTGGCCTTTACCGCGGTCGTTACCCAGTCGCGCTTTGGCCTGGCCTTGCAGGCGGCGCGGCAGAACAGCCAGCGCACCGTCGCCGTCGGCATCCGCCCCTATGCGATCCGGCTGACGGCTTTCGTGCTGTCGGGGATGATCGTCGGGCTGGCGGGGTCGCTTTACGCCGATCTGAACCGTTTCGTCAGCCCGGCCATGCTGTCCTGGCACATGTCGGGCGAGATCATGGTCTTCGTCATCCTGGGCGGTGTGGGGCGGCTTTGCGGCCCGGTCGCGGGTGCGGCGATCTTCATCCTGCTGGAGCATGTGCTGGGCGGCATCAGCGATTACTGGCAGGCGCTGCTGGGCCTTCTGCTGCTGGGGATCGTGCTGTTCGCGCCGGGCGGGCTGATCGGCATCGTCACGAAAAGGGGCCGCCATGCCTGAACCCAAGCTGAACGAACCCATCCTGGAGATCCGGGGCCTGCGCAAGGCCTTCGGCGCCTTGCTGGCGACCGACGATGTCAGCCTGGATCTGCGCCCGGGCGAGATCCACGCCCTGATCGGCCCGAACGGCGCCGGCAAGTCCACGCTGATCAAGCAGATCGTCGGCGAGATCCGACCCGACGCCGGCAGCATCCGCTTCGAGGGGCAGGTGATCGACGGGCTGGGCGCCGCGGCGCGGGCGCGGCTGGGGCTGGCGCGCAGCTTCCAGGTGTCCTCGGTGATCCCGGATTTCACCGTGCTGCAAAACGTCATGCTGGCGGTGGCCGGGGCCAGCGGCACGGTGTTCCGCTTTCACCTGCCGGCGCTGGCCGACCGCAAGCTGACCGAACCCGCCCTGTTCCATATCGAGCAGGCGGGCCTGGCCGGGCGGCACCTGGTCCCGGCCGCGAGGCTTTCGCATGGCGAGCGCCGCAAGCTCGAGATTGCCATGGCGCTGGCCCTGCGCCCGCGCGCCTTCCTGCTGGACGAGCCGATGGCCGGCATGGGGCTGGAGGGCGGGCGACAGCTGACCGCGATCCTGTCGGAGCTGCGCAACGAGGCGCCGATCCTGCTGGTCGAACATGACATGGATGCGGTCTTTGCGCTGGCCGACCGCATCTCGGTGCTGGTCTATGGCCGCGTCATCGCCACCGGCAGCGTGGCCGAGATCCGCGCCAATCCCGAGGTGCGGCGCTCCTATCTGGGAGAGGATGCATGACCCGGCTTTTGGAACTGCGCGACGTGACCGCATCCTATGGCCCGGTGCAGGCGCTGTTTGGCATCACGCTGGACCTGGATCAGGGCGAGGTGGTGGCGCTGATGGGCCGCAACGGCATGGGAAAGACCACGACGATCCGCTGCATCAGCCGCCTGATGCCGCATTCCGGCGGCAGCCTGCGCCTTGCCGGCCGCGATGTCGCCGGGCTTTCCGCGCCCAAGGTGGCGCGGCTGGGCGTCGGGCTGGTTCCCGAGGGCCGGCGCTGCTTCGCGCCGCTGACCGTGGCCGAGAACCTGACCGTCGCCGCCCGTCCCGGCCCCTGGGACATGGCCCGGGTCTGCGCGCTGTTTCCCCGCCTGCAGGAACGCATGGGCCAGGTCGCGCGCACCCTGTCGGGGGGCGAGCAGCAGATGCTGGCCATCGGCCGGGCGCTGATGACCAATCCGCGCCTGCTGGTGCTGGACGAGGCGACCGAGGGTCTGGCCCCGGTCGTGCGGCAGGAGATCTGGGCCGGCGTGCGGCGGCTGAAATCCGAGGGGTTGTCGATCCTGCTGGTGGACAAGTCGCTCAGCGAGATCGCCTCGGTCGCCGACCGCGCCGTGATCGTGGAACGCGGCGCGACGGTCTGGCAGGGCGGCATCGCCGACCTGACCGCCGACCTGACCGACCGCTATCTGGGGGTATGAATGGCGGTGGCGATTTACCGGGGGATGACCCGGCAGGAACTGGGCGTGGCCTATAGCAACACTGGCAGGCTTGCGGATTTTCCGGGGCTGATGCGGGATTTCCGCGCCCGCAGCGACCGGTTCTACGCCGCGCATGACTGCCGGCGGGATCTGCGTTACGGCCCCCGCGCGCGCCAGACCTATGACTGGTTTTCCTGCGGCCGGCCGGATGCGCCGGTCTTCGTCTTCATCCACGGCGGCTATTGGCAAAGCTGCGTCAAGGAGGATTTCGCCTTCTGCGCCCAGGGCCCCATGGCGCGCGGCCATGACGTGATCCTGGCCGAACACACCTTGGCGCCCGAGGCGTCGATGACGCAGATCGTGGCCGAGATCGGGCAGCTTCTGGACCATCTGGCGGCACAAGGGGTCGGGCCGCTTTGCCTGGCCGGGCATTCCGCGGGCGGGCACCTGGCGGCCATGCATCGGGGCCATCCCGCCGTCGGCTCGGTCCTGGCGATCAGCGGGCTGTTCGACCTGGAGCCGATCGGCCTGGGCCAGCTGAACGACAAGCTGCGACTGACCGCGGCCGAGATCGCCGCCTGCAGCCCGCAGCGCAATATCGGCGCCGGCGCGCCCATGCTGATCGCTGTCGGCGCCGAGGAACTGCCGGAACTGATCCGCCAATCCGACGATTATGCCGGGGCCTGCCGGCTGGCGGGCGAGCGGGCGGCGCTGCTGCACGTTCCGGGCTGCGACCATTTCCAGGTGCTGGACGATCTGGCGGACCCGGCCGGGATGCAATTGTCGGCCCTGGCGGCGCCGGACATGCGGCCCTGATCCGGGCGTGTGGCGCGGGGTTCAGCGATTGCTGTCGATCCAGCGCGACAGCAACTGGCGGTCGCGGAAGCATTCGTCGGGCACGGCGCGGCGCTTGAGCCGGGCGATGCGCTCGGCAAAGGCGACCTGTTTCGATGTCGGCAGTCCCGTGGCCGGCCGCATCCGCGCCTGCGCCTCGATCCAGGCGCTGAGCGTGCGGCGGTCCTGCTGCACATCCCAGGGCAGCAGCGTCTGGTTCCTCAGCGCCAGCGAGCGGGCATAGGCGATCTGGCGCGGCGTGGCCGGCAGGGCAAAGGTGGTGGCATCCATGGCGGATCTCCCTTGCGGATCATGGCCCCAATCTAGAACATATCGGGAACAAAATCAATCCGGGGGGAGCGATGCCGCCGCGGCTAGAGGGTCAGGCGGCGGGTCACGATCTTTTCGATCTCCAGGATGGCCATGGTCACGACGCCGGCCAGCACGATCACCAGCCCGTCGACAAAGGCCAGGGGCGCGCTGTCGAACAGGGCGTGCATGAAGGGCGCATAGGTGAACAGAAGCTGCGCCGCGACCACCACGGCAATCGCCCCCAGCACCGCGGGCGTGCCCATGGCGCCGATCAGGCTGAAGGATGTGCGATGCAGGTAGCGCACGTTGAACAGGTAGAAGATCTCCATCACTACCAGCATGTTGACCACCATGGTGCGGGCACCCTCGATCCCGTAGCCGCGATGCTGGGCATAGGCGAAGATGCCGAACACCCCCAGCATGAACAGCACCGAGACGAAGCCGATGCGCCAGACCAGGAAGCGCGACAGGATCGGCGCGTCGCGCGGGCGCGGCGGGCGGTTCATCACGTCGGGCTCGGGCGGCTCGAAGGCCAGCACGAGGCCCAGGGTGACGGTCAGGATCATGTTGATCCACAGGATCTGCACCGGCGTCATCGGCAGGGTCACGCCCAGGATGATGGCCAGGATCACGCAAAGCACCTCGCCGCCATTGCTGGGCAGCGTCCAGCCGATCACCTTGCGGATATTGTCGTAGACGGTGCGGCCCTCATGCACGGCGGCGACGATCGAGGCGAAGTTGTCGTCCAAAAGCACCATCTGCGCCGCCTCCTTGGCGGCTTCGGTGCCCTTGCGGCCCATGGCGACGCCGACATCGGCCTGCTTGACGGCGGGCGCGTCGTTCACCCCGTCGCCGGTCATGGCGACGATATGGCCGTTCGCCTGCAAGGCATTGACGATGCGCAGCTTGTGCTCGGGCGTGGCGCGGGCAAAGACACTGACCTCCTCGACCACCTGGCGCAGCCTTTCGTCGGGCATGCCGTCCAGCGCGGTGCCCTCCAGCACCTTCGGGTCGTCGGCGATGGCCAGCTGGCGGGCGATGGCCGCCGCCGTGCCCTTGTGGTCGCCGGTGATCATCTTGATCGCGATCCCGGCCGAGCGGCATTCGGCCACCGCGGCGATGGCCTCGTCGCGCGGCGGGTCGATGAAGCCGGCCAGGCCCAGGAAGGTCAGCCCGCCCTCGACCATGGCGAAATCCAGCCGCTCTACCTCGGGGCCGGCGGCAAGGCTGGCAAAGCCCAGCACCCGCTCGCCGCCCTCGGCACAGGCGTCGATGCATTCCTGCCAATAGCCGGGATCGAGCGGCAGGGTGGTGCCGCCCGCCGCCTGCGCCGCGCACATGGCCAGCACCCGTTCCGGCGCGCCCTTGACGAAGATGCGCCGCCCGCCCTGCGGGGTTTCGTGCAGCGTCGCCATGAAACGGTGCTGCGCGTCGAAGGGGATCTCGTCCAGCCGGTTCCAGGCGGCGCGTTCGGTTTCCGGGTGCAGGCCGGCCTTGGCGGCGGTGGCGACCAGCGCGCCTTCCATCGGGTCGCCCAGCACGGCCCAAAGCCCGTCGCGTTCGACCAGCAGGGCGTCGTTGCACAGAAGCCCGGCGCGGATCAGCGCGTCGCGCTCGGGGTCGGGCAGGGGCTCGGCGCCGTCGGGGCCGGAAAACCGCCCCTCGGGGGCATAGCCGGTGCCGGATACCGCGGTCAGGCTGGCGGCAGTCACCAGATGGCGCACGGTCATTTCGTTGCGGGTCAGCGTGCCGGTCTTGTCCGAGCAGATCACCGAGGTCGCGCCCAGCGTCTCGACCGCGGGCAGGCGGCGCACCACGGCATTGCGCGCGGCCATGCGGCGCACGCCGATGGCGAGCGTGATGGTGATCACGGCGGGCAGCCCCTCGGGGACCACGCCGACCGCCAGCGCCACCACCACCATCAGCGCATCCAGCGGGGCATAGCCCCGGAACAGCGTGGCAAAGGCGAACAGCAGCGCCGCGGTGGCGATGGCGAACCAGGTAAAGCGGGTGCCGAAGGCGTTGATCTGGCGCAGAAGCGGCGTGGTCAGGGTCTGCACCGCGCCGATCATGCCGGAAATGCGGCCGATCTCGGTTCGCGGGCCGGTCGCCACGGCCACGCCGATGCCCTGGCCGGTGGTAATCAGCGTGCCGGAATGCAGGATCGGCGCGCGGTCGCCAAGCGCGGCATCGGGCGTCACCGGCGTTTCGGTCTTTTCCGCCGGCACCGATTCGCCGGTCAGGAGCGCCTCGTCGGCGCTGAGCCCGCGGGCGCGCAGCAGGCGCAGGTCGGCGGGCACCTTGTCGCCGGCCTCGACCACCACGATGTCGCCGGGCACGATCTCGCGGGTGTCGAGGGTGTGCCGCTCGCCCTCGCGCAGCACCACGGCATGGGGGGCGATCATGTCGCGGATGGCGTCCAGCGCGCGTTCGGCCTTGCCCTCCTGGACAAAGCCGACGACGGCGTTGACCAGCACCACGACGACGATCACCGCGCCGTCGATGACATGCCCCAACGCGATGGCCGCGACCGCCGCCGAAAGCAGGAAATAGATCAGCGCATTGTTGAACTGCGCGAGGAAGCGCAATGCCGGATGGGTGCGGGCGGCGGGCGGCAGCTCGTTCGGCCCGAAACGCTCCAGCCGCCGCGCGGCCTCGTCATGGGCCAGCCCGTCCAGGCTGGTCGCCAGCGCGGTGCAGACCTCCTCGCCGCTCTGGGCGTGCCATGCGGACCCGTCCGGCACGATCTCGGCTGGCTTCATGGCGCTCTCCTTCGGCAGTCACCTGTCCCGGACCTGTTTGGCGGCATTCGTCCCTGCGTGCAATGCGCGGGGCCGGGCCCTAGCGTTGCAGCACATAGCTGCCGGGCGCATCGGCCAGCGGTGCATAGCCGGCCCTGCGGGCGCCCAGGGCCGGCGGCGGGACGTGCTTGGCCGAGGAATGCGCGGCCAGCCATCCGGTCCAGGCCTCCCACCAGGAACCCGGCCGCGCCTCGGCGGTCTCGGCCCAACTGTCGGGGCTGGGGCAGCGTCCGCCGGCCTCGCGCAGCGCGATGCGATAGCGCCGGCGCGGCCGGCCCGGCTCGCTGACGATGCCGGCATTGTGGCCGCCGCTGGTCAGCACGAAGGTCAGCTCGGTATTGCTGAGGTAATGGATCTTGAAGACCGAGCGCCAGGGCGCGACATGGTCGCGCTCGGTGCCGACGACGAAGATCGGCACGCGGATGTTCTGGATCGCAGCGGGCCGGCCCTCGACCATGAAGCGTCCGGCGGCCAGTTCGTTGTCCAGGTAGAGCCGCTTGAGGTATTCGGCATGCATCCGGTAGGGCATGCGCGTCGAATCGGCGTTCCAGGCCATCAGGTCGATCATCGGCTTGCGCTCGCCCATCAGGTAGTCATGCACCATGCGCGACCAGATCAGGTCGTTCGAGCGCAGCAGCTGGAAGGCCCCGGCCATCTGGTCGGCGGACAAATAGCCCCGGTTCCACATTATGCTTTCCAGAAGGTTGACCTGGCTGTGGTCGATGAACAGCGCCAGCTCTCCCGGCTCGCTGAAATCGGTCTGCGCCGCCAGCAGGGTCAGGCTGGCCAGCCGGTCGTCGTCGCCATGCGCCATATCGGCGGCGGCGATCGACAGCAGCGTGCCGCCCAGGCAATAGCCGACGGCATGGACCTTGCGCTGCGGCAGGATGGCGCCGACCGCATCCAGCGCCGCCATCACCCCCAGCCGGCGATAGTCGTCCAGTGACAGGTCTCGATCCTCGGCCGTGGGATTGCGCCAGGAGATGCAGAAGACCGTATGCCCCTGCGCCACCAGGTGCCGGATCAGGGAGTTCTGCGGCGACAGGTCCAGGATATAGTATTTCATGATCCAGGCCGGCACGATCAGGACCGGCTCGGCCAGCACCGTTTCGGTCGTGGGGGCGTATTGGATCAGCTCGATCAGGTGGTTGCGATAGATCACCTTGCCGGGTGTCACCGCCACGTCCTTGCCGACCACGAAAGCCTCGGTCCCGACCGGGGGCTGGCCGGTGGCCTGGCGGATCACGTCCTCGGTCCAGTTGCGCATGCCGGCGACCAGGTTCATGCCGCCGGTCTTCATGGTGCGGGCGATCACCTCGGGATTGGTGAAGGGCAGGTTCGAGGGCGAGAACACGTCCAGCATCTGCCGCGCGGCGAAGGAGACGATCTCCTCGTGATGCGGGTTCACGCCGGGCACCTCATGCGTGGCATTGTGCCACCATTGCTGTTGCAGCAGGAAGGCCTGCGCCCAGATGCTGAAGGGCGGCTTCTTCCAGCCCTCGGCGGCAAAGCGATAATCGCCGGGCAGCGGGTCGATGCAGGCCGGCGTCTCGCGGTCCACGCCAAGCGCGGCCAGGTGGCACAACAGCCGCGCGGCCTTGCGGTTGGCCTTGTCGACCAGTTCCATCCGCTTGCCCGGCGCGGCGGCCAGGTGCATGGTCCAGTCCTGCAGGGCCAGCGTCAGCGCCGCCGGCGACAGCCCGCCGGTGAACTGCGCCGCCATTGCCTCGCGCATGCGGTCGAAGGTGCGGAAGGCTTCGCGCCCCAGCGTCTCGGGGCAGGGCACGGGCGGCAGGTCGGCGGATGCGGATGCGGCAGCGGGCTTCGGTGCGCTGGTCGGGGTCTTCATGGGCATCTCCTTGGCGGACGCGGGGGCGGGCACGCAGGGACCGGATGACGATGGGGCGCGGCTCGGTCCTTCCGACCTGGCGGCGCCAGCATCTTGCCCACCCTTGCGGATATCAAGCCGCCAGGACGTTGATTCAAGTCAAGTCGCGTGGGTTTTCCTGGGCCCTGGCCCCTTCGCGCCCGTCAGTCCCGCGCGCCCCGGCGCCGGGCCCAGAGCAGCCAGCCCGCCCAAAGCGCCGCCAGCGAGAACCAGGTCAGGGCATAGCCCAGGTGGCTGTTGCGGAAACGGACCACGGTCAGCCCGCCGATGGGCTGCGCCCCGCCGCCCTGGGCATCGGCGTCGAGAAACCAGGGCGCGACCGGGCCAAGCCCCTGCGCCGCGGCGATGGCGGCGGTGTCGCGGGAATACCAGCGCCCGGCCGCGGGATCGTTGCCGCGCAGGAAGGCGCCGCCGGGCTGGCTCATGCGCAGCAGGCCCGTCACCGTGACCTCGCCCTGGGGGAGGGGGCGGTCGTCGCGGGCGGTATCCGCGACGAAGCCGCGATTGACCAGCACGGTCCAGCCCTCGGGCGTTTGCAGCGGCGTCATCACCCAGAAACCCGGCCCGCGTTCCGTCACCGCCTTGACCAGCGTGTCGCTGTCCGCGCGATAGGTTCCCGTCACCGCGATGCGGCGGTATTCGGCATCGCGCGCGTCCATCCCGGCCCATTCGGCAGGTCCGGGGGCGGGGACCGGGCCTGCCGCCAGCCGCACCTCGACCCGCGCGATCAGGTCGGTCTTCCAGGCCAGCCGCTGCACCTGCCAGAGCCCCAGCGCCATCAGCGCCAGGAACACCGCCAGCGCCCCGGCCGGCGCCGCCAGCCGGCGCAGGGTCACGAACCGAAGCCCTGCATCAGCTCATGGTCCATCTGCGGCATCATGTTGGTGTTCATGTGATACATGACCCAGAGCGAGCCGGCCAGCAGGATGACCACCACCACCACGGTGAAGATGGTGGAGAGCATGGTCCAGCCCTCTTCCTGCCTGCCGTTCATGTGCAGGAAATAGACCATGTGGACCAGGATCTGCACCACGGCAAAGCCGATCACCGTGACGGCGGTCAGGGCGCGGCTTTCGAAGCCGCCGGCCATGACCAGGCCGAAGGGGATCGCGGTCAGGATCACCGAGAGCAGGAAACCCTTGAGGTAAGAGGCATAGCTGCCATGGTCGTGGCCGTGATCGTCGTGATGCGCGGCATGGGCGTGTTCGGCGGACATCAGATCATCCCCAGCAGATAGACGAAGGTAAAGACGCCGATCCAGATGACGTCGAGGAAATGCCAGAACATCGACAGGCAGACCATGCGGCGCTGGTTCGCCGGGATCAGCCCGGTCCGGGTGATCTGCACCATCAGCGTCACCAGCCAGATCGAGCCGAAGGTGACATGCAGCCCATGCGTGCCGACAAGCGTGAAAAAGGCCGACAGGAACCCGGACCGCTGCGGCCCGGCGCCGATATGGATCAGGTGGTGGAACTCGTAAAGCTCGATGGCCAGGAAGCACAGGCCGAAGAACAGCGTCACCGCCAGCCAGCGCAGCGTGCCGCGCTGGTCGCCCTTGCCCATGGCCAGCATGGCGAAGCCGAAGGTGATCGAGGACAGCAGCAGCATGGCGGTGTTGACCGCCACCAGTTCCAGGTCGAACAGGTCCTTCGGTCCCGGCCCGGCGGCGAAGCTGGTGCCCAGCACGCCATAGACCGCGAAGAGCACCGCGAACATCAGGCAGTCGCTCATCAGGTAGACCCAGAAGCCTAGGCTGGTCGAGGCGCCCTCGGGGTGGTGATGGGGCTCAAGCTCCCAGTATTGGCGCATGGTGTCGGTTGTCGCGTGGCTCATCTCTCAAACCCCCTGCGCAAGCTGGCGCGTCCGGGCATCCTCGGTCGCCTCGATGTCCGAGACGGGGATGTAATAGTCGCGGTCGTAGTTGAAGGTATGGGCGATCGACACGGCGATGATGCCCAGGAAGCTCAGGGCCGCCAGCCACCAGACATACCAGACCAGCGCCATGCCGCAGACCGTGGCCAGCGCGGCCAGGATCACGCCGGCGCCGGTGTTCTTGGGCATGTGGATCGGCATGTAGCCCCCGGTCGGACGCACGGCGCCCTGCTGCTTCATCTCCCACCAGCTGTCCAGCCCGTGCGAGATCGGGCTGAAGGCGAAGTTATAGGCCGGGGGCGGCGAGGAGGTCGCCCATTCCAGCGTGCGCCCGTCCCAGGGATCGCCGCTGACGTCGCGATAGTCCGGCCGGTTGCGGCGCAGGATCGAGACGCCGAACTGCACGAACATGGCCGCGATGCCGCAGGCGATCAGCACCGCGCCGAAGGCGGCGATGGCGAACCAGATCCGCAGGTCCGGGTCGTCGAAGACGCGCAGCCGCCGCGTGACGCCCATCAGGCCCAGGATGTAAAGCGGCATGAAGGCCACCCAGAAGCCCACGACCCAGAACCAGAACGAGACCTTGCCCCAGAACACGTCCAGCTTGAAGCCGAAGGCTTTGGGCCACCAGAAGTTGATGGCCGCGAACAGGCCGAACAGCACGCCGCCGATGATCACGTTGTGGAAATGCGCGATCAGGAACAGCGAGTTGTGCAGCACGAAATCCGCCGGAGGCACCGCCAGCAGCACGCCCGTCATGCCGCCGATCACGAAGGTCAGCATGAAGGCGATGGTCCACATCATCGGCAGCTCATAGCGGATGCGGCCGCGATACATGGTGAACAGCCAGTTGAAGAGCTTGGCCCCGGTCGGGATCGAGATGATCATCGTGGTGATCCCGAAGAACGAGTTCACCGAAGCGCCCGAGCCCATGGTGAAGAAATGGTGCAGCCAGACCAGATAGGACAGCACCGTGATGCAGACGGTCGCGTAGACCATCGAGGAATAGCCGAACAGCCGCTTGCCCGAGAAGGTCGAGGTGACCTCGGAAAACACGCCGAACAGCGGCAGGATCAGGATATAGACCTCGGGGTGGCCCCAGATCCAGATGAGGTTGATATACATCATCGGATTGCCGCCAAGGTCGTTGGTGAAGAAATTGGTGCCGACATAGCGGTCCAGCGTCAGCAGGATCAGCGTCATGGTCAGCACCGGGAACGAGGCGACGATCAGGATGTTGGCGCAGAACGAGGTCCAGGTGAAGACCGGCATCCGCATCATGGTCATGCCCGGCGCCCGCATCTTCAGGATCGTCACCAGCAGGTTGATCCCCGACAGCGTGGTGCCGACGCCGGCGACCTGCAACCCCCAGATGTAATAGTCCACCCCGACCCAGGGGCTGTAGCCGATACCCGACAGCGGCGGAAAGGCCAGCCAGCCGGTCTGCGCGAACTCGCCCAGAAACAGCGAGGCCATGGTGATGACCGCACCCCCCACCGTCATCCAGAACGAGAAATTGTTGAGGAAGGGGAAGGACACGTCGCGCGCGCCGATCTGCAGCGGCACGATATAGTTCATCAGCCCGGTGATGAAGGGCATCGCCACGAAGAAGATCATGATCACGCCATGGGCCGTGAAGATCTGGTCGTAGTGATGCGCGTTCAGGTAGCCCTCGGAGCCGCCGAAGGCCCAGACCTGCTGCAGCCGCATCATGACCGCATCGGCAAAGCCGCGCAGGAACATGACCAGCGCCAGCACGATATACATGATGCCGATCTTCTTGTGATCGACCGAGGTGAACCATTCGCGCCAGAGCCAGCCCCAGAGCCGGTATTTCGTCAGCGCGGCCAGCAGCGCGATGCCGCCCAGGGCGACGACGACGAAGGTGGCCCAGACGATCGGCTCCTTCGGGATCGCGTCCCAGTTCAGCCGGCCCAGAAGAAAGGTGGTCTCGTTGGAAAAGGTAGCCATGCTTTGCGTCCGATCAGAAGTTCCGCGCCCGGCCCTCGGCGGGGTCCAGCAGCGTGACGGCATTGTCTTGCGAGGGGGCGAAGGGCCCTTTCGGCGGCACCAGCGCATGGCCGCGCAGCGGGGCCGTGTCCAGCGGCGTGCGGGCCAGCTCGGGCGATTGGCCGAACATCAGCGCCGAATCCTCGGGCGTGCAGAACGAGGCGACCTGGAAGGGTTCCCAGCCCAGCACCGGCGCGCGGGTGCCGCGGCGCTGATGCTTGTCATAGGTCAGGGCCGTCACGTTCATCGTACCGGCCAGCCCGGTGCCGCCCTGCGCGTCCAGCGCCATCATCTCGGCCATGCAGATCTTGCCCGGCTCGACGCACATGTTGACGATGCGCTGGAACAGCTGCGGGTCGACCTCGGCAAAGGACATCGGCGGCACGTTCTCGCTGGGCGCCTCCAGTTCCAGGTAGCGCGGGCGGTCCAGCGTGCCGCCGGTGGCCCGCGCCTTTTCGACCCAGGCGTCGAAGCCGGCCTCGTCGGTGGCATGCGCCTTGAAATGCATCCCCGAGAAGCCGTGTCCCGAATAATGCGAGGCGATGCCCTTGTATTCGCCGGGATGGTTGAAGACGCCGTTCAGCTTGGTCTCCATCCCCGGCATGGCATAGATCATGCCGGCCATCGCGGGGATGTAGAAGGCGTTCATCACCGAGGTCGAGGTCAGCGTGAACGCGACCGGGCGATCCACCGGCACGGCCAGCTCGTTGACCGAGGCGATGCCCTGCTCGGGATAGATGAACAGCCATTTCCAGTCCATCGCCACCACCTGCACCGGCAGCGGCTCATGCGCCTCGGTCAGCGGGCGGTCGGCGCTGATGCGGTCCAGCGGCCGATAGGGATCCAGCAGATGCGTGCCGACCCAGGTCAGCGCGCCCAGGGTGATGATGATCAGAAGCGGCGCGGCCCAGATGACGAATTCCAGCTTGGTCGAATGATCCCAGTCCGGGCGATAGTCGGCGTCCTTGTTCCTTTCGCGATAGCGGCGGGCAAAGATCACGGTCAGCACCATCACCGGCACGATGATCAGCAGCATCAGCAGGGTCGAGATCACCAGCAGGTCGCGCTGCCGCGCGGCCACGTCCCCGGCGGGCGCCAGCACCTCGGCCTTGCAGGCGGCAAGCGGAATCAGCAAGGCAAGCCAGGGCAGGCGGGCGAATTTTCTTATGTAGGTCATTGGACTACCCGATGTCGGTGAGCGACGGGAACGGAGGGCTGAGTCGCGGGGCGCGACATGGCACGGGGCGAATTACCTTGATCTAGATCAAATCCGCCATGCGACGTTTTGTCCTATACAGTTCAGTTTTGGCTTGCGGCAGCTATGAGGCCGGAAACGCCGCGGCGGGTTGGCCCGTGCCCGGCACGAATCTGCATCGCATCGGATTCCTCGACACATGAGCACCACCTCCTCCACGCCCGCCGTGCAATCGGCCGCCCCGTCCTCGCATGGCCGCCACCGGGTTTCGCCCTCGGATGTCGCGGTGGGCGTCATCATCGGGCGCACCTCGGAATTCTTCGATTTCTTCGTCTTCGCCATCGCCTCGGTGATCGTCTTTCCGCAGCGGATCTTTCCCTTTGCCGATCCGCTGACCGGGACGCTCTTGTCCTTCGCGCTGCTGGCGCTGGCCTTCGTCGCCCGACCGCTGGGCAGCGTGCTGTTCATGAGCATCGACCGCCGCCACGGCCGCGTGACCAAGCTGACCGCGGCGCTGTTCCTGATGGGGACCGCGACCGTCGCCATGGGCCTCATCCCCAGCTACGAGAACGTCGGCGGCTGGGCCGTGGCCATCCTGGCCGTGCTGCGTATCGCGCAGGGGCTGGCCCTGGGCGGCGCCTGGGACGGCATGCCCTCGCTGCTGGCGCTGACCGCGCCGCGCCATCGCCGCGGCTTTTACGCCATGGTGCCGCAGCTGGGCGCACCCATCGGGCTGATCGTGGCCAGCCTGCTGTTCGCCTATCTGGCGGCCAACCTGACGGCGCAGGATTTCCTGGACTGGGGCTGGCGCTATCCGTTCTTCGTCGCCTTCTCGGTCAATGTCGTGGCGCTGTTCGCGCGGCTGCGCATCGTCGCGACCGAGGAATTCGCCGAGCTGTTCGAATCGCGCGAACTTCAGCCGACCCGCATCGGCAAGACCCTGCGCGAGGACGGCGGCGCGATCCTGATCGGTATCTTCGTGCCCCTGGCCAGCTTTGCCATGTTCCACATGGTCACGGTCTATCCGCTGTCCTGGATCTATCTTTACACCGACGAGACGCTGCTGAGCTTCCTGATCATCGAGGCGGTGGCGGCGACCGGCGGCATCCTGGCCATCCTGCTGTCGGGCTGGCTGGCCGACCGCTTCGGCCGGCGCAACCTGCTGCTGGTGGGCGCGCTGCTGATCGGCGGCTTTGCCGCGCTGGCGCCGCTGCTGCTGTCCGGCGGCCAGACCGGCGAGCTGGTCTACATGATCGTCGGCTTCTTCATCCTCGGCCTCAGCTTCGGGCAAAGCTCGGGCGCGGTGGCCTCGCTGTTCGAGGCGCGCAACCGCTATACCGGCTCGGCCATCGTCTCGGACCTGGCCTGGATGTTCGGCGCGGGCTTTGCGCCGCTGACCGCGCTGTTGCTGTCCACCTGGCTGGGATTGCCCGCCGCGGGGCTTTATCTGCTGTCGGGCGCGGTCTGCTCGACCGTTGCCATCCTGCTTTCGGGCAAGCTGGAGTTCCGCGCCGTCGACCCCTGATCGCGGCCCTTCCGCACCCCCACCCGCGGCAAGGATGTTGTGCAAGCCCTGGGCTTAGGCTTATCAAGGTATTGCGAGCAGGAGGAAGGCCGGTATGGCGCCGGGCGCAGCCTTGAAAAGGTTGCGCCTGGTGCGGTTTCAAGGTTGGGAGGGGGCAGAGAATCCATGCGCGATTCCTCTGAAGCGGTGGCTTGGTGTCTGTTGGCCGGGCGGCGGGAAGGCCGGCGATGACGGCCGTCGAGCGCGCGCAGCGCCACGAGCAGCGCGAGATGGTGACGCTGGTTACCGCGCGGGTGGGCGACGCCATCCTGCGCAAGCCGCATTTCGTCGATGCCGAAACCGACCTGCTGACGCTGTGCCGCGAACTCGCGGCGCGCGGCATCACCGATGCGCTGGTGCGGGACGGCACGCGCCTGGGCATCTTCACCACCACCAACCTGGTGCAGGCGATCCTGCGCGAGACGCCCCCCGAGGCGCTGAAGGTGCGCGACTTCACCAGCTTCACGCCCTTTTCCGTCTCGATCGACGACGACCTTTTCGACGCGATGACGCTGATGCTGCGCCACCGCATCCACCGCGTGCTGGTGCGCGAGGGCGACGCGGTTGCCGGCATTCTCAGCCAGCTGGACCTGATGGGCTTCCTGGCCAACCAGTCGCACCTGGTCGCGGCCGAGATCGCGCGGGCGACCAGCCCGGCCGAACTGGCCCGGCCCGCCGCCCAGGTCGAGGTGCTGATCCGCGCCCTGCACGAGGACGGCGTGCGAATCGAGGTCATCGCCGGGCTGGTCGGCGGGCTGAACCGGCAGATCTTTCGCCGGCTGTGGCAGCTGCTGGCGCCGCAGGCGCTGCGCGACAACAGCTGCCTGATCGTCATGGGCAGCGAGGGGCGGTCGGAACAAATCATCCGCACCGACCAGGACAACGCCCTGATCCTGCGCGACGATTTCAGCTTCGACGGGCTCGACCGGGTGACGCAGGCCTTTACCGAGGCTTTGATCTCCTTCGGCTATCCGCCCTGTCCGGGCGGCATCATGCTGAGCCGGCCGCTGTGGTGCCAAAGCGTGCAGGGCTTCGGCGACACCATCCGCGACTGGGTCCATGGCGGCGATGCCGAGGGGCCGATGAACCTGGCGATCTTTCTCGATGCCGCGGCGGTGGCGGGCGACGAAGGGCTCTTGGTCGCGCTGCGGGACCGGTTGCGGCGCATCCTGACCGGCAGCGACAGTTTCCATGCCCGCTTCGCCGCCGCGATCCGGCAGTTCGACAGCGGCGCCGAGGGCGGCTGGTGGCGTCGCCTGCCGGGGATGCGCGGACCCGAGGCGGCCGAGATCGACCTCAAGAAGCTGGGCATCTTCCCGGTCGTGCATGGCACCCGCGCCCTGGCGCTGGAATATGGCATCGCTGCGACCGGCACCCGCGCCCGCTTGCAGGCGCTGGCGGCGGCGGGGCGCATCGATGCCGGGCTGGCGCGCGACCTGACCGACGCGCTGCATTGCATGATGGCGCTGAAGCTGGACGGCAACCTGGCGCAGATCGCGCGCGGGCAGGCGCCCGACAACAGCATCCGTCCCGCCGACCTGGGCCGGCTGGATCGCCAGGCCCTGCGCGATTCGCTGAACATCGTGCGCGATTTCAAGCAATGGCTGGGCCAGCATTACCGGCTGGACCTGCTATGAGGCGGCGCGACGGTCCCCGATCCGAGGTGCTGCTGGCGCTGTGCGGCGCCGGCTTCCTGCTGCTCAATTTCCCGCTGCTGCTGGTCTGGGACCAGCCGCTGACGGTGCTGGGGCTGCCGCTGCTGCCGGTGGCGCTGTTCGTGATCTGGATCGGGCTGATCGCCGCCCTGGCCTGGGTCAGCGCGCCGCGCACCGGCCGCGGCGGCAAGGAGCCGCGGGACGCCGGGGAGCGCGAGGGATGATCCAGCCTGCCCTGGTCCTTGCGGTTTCCTTTGGCTACCTGCTGCTCTTGGTGGCGGTGGCGGCGCATGGCGACCGCCGCGCCGGCCAGGGCCGCTCGCTGATCGACAACAGCCTGGTCTATGCGCTGTCCTGGGCGGTCTATTGCTCGGCCTGGACCTATTTCGGCAGCGTCGGGCGCGCCGCCTCGGGCGGGGTGTGGTTCCTGCCGATCTATCTGGGGCCGATGCTGGCCATGCTGCTGGCCTGGCTGGTGCTGCGCAAGATGGTGCGGATCGCCCGCAGCTACCGCATCACCTCGATCGCGGATTTCATCGCCAGCCGCTATGGCAAGAGCCCGCTGCTGGCGGCGCTGGTCACGCTGATCACCGTTGTCGGCATCCTGCCCTATATCGCCTTGCAATTGAAAGCGGTCTCGGCCGGCTACGAGGCGCTGACCGGCGGCCCCGGCCCGGCCGATGCGGCCTGGTGGCAGGACGGCACGCTTTACATGGCGCTGTCGCTGGCCGGTTTCGCCGTGGTCTTCGGCACCCGCCACCTGGACCTGTCCGAGCGGCACGAAGGCATGGTCGCCGCCATCGCCTTCGAATCGGCGGTCAAGCTGGCGGCCTTCCTGGCGGTGGGCATCTTCGTCACCTACGGGCTTTTCGGCGGCATGGGCGACATCTGGGCGCGGGCGCAGGCCCAGCCCGACATCGCCGCGTTGTTGCAACTGGGCGGGCAGGGGTTCCAGGGCTTCCAGGGCGCGCAATGGTTCACGCTGACGCTGCTGTCGATGCTGTCGGTGCTGCTGCTGCCGCGGCAGTTTCAGATGATGGTGGTCGAATGCGTGAACGAGCGGCACATCCTGCCCGCCTCGTGGCAGTTTCCGGCCTATCTGCTGCTGATCAACATCTTCGTGCTGCCCATCGCCATCGGCGGGATGCTGATCTTCGGCGACGGCGGGGCGGGGGCGGAAAGCTATGTGCTGACGCTGCCCTTGTCGCAGGGTGCGGAATGGCTGGCGCTGCTGGCCTATCTGGGCGGGCTTTCGGCGGCGACGGGCATGATCATCGTGGAAACCGTCGCGGTCTCGACCATGGTCTGCAACGACCTGGTGATGCCCGCCCTGCTGGGCAGCGGCCGCTTTGCCCGCACCGGGGGCGATCTGACGCAGCTTTTGCTGAACATCCGCCGGGCCGCGATCCTGCTGGTGCTGCTGCTGGGCTATCTTTATTTCCGCGTGGCGGGCGAGGCCTATGCGCTGGTCTCGATCGGGCTGATCAGCTTTGCCGCGGTGGCGCAATTCGCCCCGGCGCTCTTGGGCGGCATGTATTGGCGTGGCGCGACGAGGGCCGGCGCGCTTGGCGGGCTGATCGGCGGCTCGCTGGTCTGGGCCTATACCCTGATGCTGCCCTCGGTCGCGCGTTCGGGCTGGATTCCGGGCGGTTTCCTCGACGGTCCCTTCGGCCTGGCCTTCCTGGCACCGCAGCGCCTGTTCGGGCTGACCGGCTTTGACGAGCTGACCCATTCGCTGTTCTGGAGCCTTCTGGTCAATATCGGGCTTTATGTCGGCCTGTCGCTTCGGGGCCGCGCCTCGGCCCGCGAGGCCAGCCAGGCGCTGCTTTTCGTCGAGGTGTTCCAGCGCGGCCAGGCGCAGCCGGTCTTCTGGCGCGGCCGGGCGCGGCCCGAGGATCTGCGCCGGCTGGCCGGCCGTTTCCTGGGCGCGGCGCGGGCCGAGGCGCTGTTTCGCGACCACGCGCGCGAGACCGGAACCGCACTGGACAGCCTGACCGCCGACGCCCGGCTGGTGGAGCGGGTCGAGCGCCAGATCGCCGGCGCCATCGGCACCGCCTCGGCCCGTGTCATGGTGGAATCGGTGGCGCAAGAGGAACCGCTGAGCCTGGGCGACGTGCTGGAGATCATCGACGAGGCCTCGCAGGTGCGCACCTATGCCCGCGAGCTTGAGGAGGCGACGGTCGAGCTGCGCGCCGCCAATGAAAAGCTGAAAAGCCTCGATCAGCTCAAGGACGATTTCATGTCCTCGGTCACGCATGAATTGCGCACGCCGCTGACCTCGATCCGGGCGCTGACCGAACTGATGCTGGACACGCCCGATATCCAGCCCGCCGAGCGCGAGGAGTTCCTGGGCATCATCCTGTCGGAAAGCGAAAGGCTGAGCCGGCTGGTCAACCAGGTTCTGGACCTGGCCAAGATCGAATCCGGCATGGCCGAATGGCACAATACCGACGTGGACATGAAGGCGCTGATCGCGGCGGCCCTGCGTTCCACCGCCGAGCTGTTCCGCGAGCGTGGCGCCGAGGTGATGCTGGACCTGCCCGAGCAGGTGCCGATGGTGCTGGCCGATCCCGACCGGCTGACGCAGGTTCTGGTCAACCTTTTGTCGAATGCCGCGAAATTCGTCCCCGAGGGCCGCGGCCGGGTCGAGGTCGCCCTGCGCCATCAGGGCGACGAACTGGTGGTCATGGTGCGCGACAACGGTCCCGGCGTCGCGGCCGCGGACCAGGCCGCCGTCTTCGACAAGTTCCGTCAGGGCGGCGAGGCCGGCAACCGCCCGCCCGGCACCGGGCTCGGGCTTCCGATCAGCCGGCAGATCGTGGTTAATCTGGGCGGCAGGATGTGGCTGGACAGCCAGCCGGGGCAGGGGGCGTGCTTTGCCTTCAGCCTGCCGCTTTCGCAGCAAGGGAGGGTTGGATGACGGAGAGGGTGCTGATCGCGGATGACGAGCCGAATATCGTTGTCTCGCTGTCCTTCATGCTCAAGCGCGAGGGCTACGAGGTGCTGGTTGCGCCCGACGGTACCCAGGCGCTGGCGATGATCCGCGGCGAGCGACCGCGGCTGGTGCTGCTGGATGCGGCCATGCCGGGCATGAGCGGCTTCGAGGTCTGCGAGGCGGTACGCGCCGATCCCGACCTTTCCGGCATCCGCATCCTGATGCTGACCGCCAAGGGCCGCGACACCGACATCGCCCGCGGCATGGGGGCGGGGGCGGATGCCTATGTGACCAAGCCCTTCTCGACCCGCGAACTGATCGTGCGCATCCGCGAGATGCTGGCATGAGGCCCGGGCCGCGCCGCCTGCTGCTTGCCGCCGCGCCGGGGCTGGCGCTGGCGCTTTGGGCGCTGCTGGGCGCGGGGCTGTTTTATGCCTCGCTGCCCCTGGGGCCGCGCGGGGGGCTGGGCGCCGCCTTGGCCCCGGCGCTGCAAGCCAGCGGCGCGATCCTGTTCGGCTGGTGGCTGGTGGGCGCGGCGCTGACGGGCTGGTGGGCGGCGCGGCTTCATGCCCGCCATGTCGAGGCACCGGCGCGGCTGGCCGATGCCGCGCGGCTCTTGGCCGGGAATGCCGACGCGCCGCGGCCGCAGGCGGATGGTGCGCTGGCCGGGCTGGCCGATGCGGTGAACCGGCTGGCCGACCAGCGCCAGACCCTGCAGACCGACATGGCCCGGCTGGTGGCCGAGGCGCAAGAGAAGGTGGCGCAGGAACGCGACCAGCTTGGCGCGCTGATGGCCGAGCTGCGCCAAAGCGTCGTGGTCTGCAATCTCGACGGCCGCATCCTGCTTTACAATGACCATGCCCGCGGGCTGTTCCATCGCGTCTCGGGTGGGCAGCTTGCCGGCGGGGCCGAGGCGATCGGGCTGGGCCGCTCGATCCACGCGGTGATCGACCGCGCGCTGATCGAGCATGCGCGCGAGACGGTGGACCGCCATATCGCGCGGGGCGACACGGCGGTTTCGGCGCAATTCGTCACCACCACCACCACCGGCAGCCTGCTGCATGTCGTGCTGGCGCCGGTGCGGCCGCAGGCGGGCGCGATCAGCGGCTATGTGCTGCTGCTTGACGACATCACCCAGGATTATGCCGCCCAGTCCCGCCGCGACCGCCGCCTG
Organism: Paracoccus pantotrophus; assembly: GCF_008824185.1. NCBI lineage: Bacteria > Pseudomonadati > Pseudomonadota > Alphaproteobacteria > Rhodobacterales > Paracoccaceae > Paracoccus > Paracoccus pantotrophus. The sequence continues at coordinate 456,761 of NZ_CP044425.1, read as the reverse complement.
ACCGAGCTGACCGAGGCCAGCCGCGCCTCGCTGGCCAATATGGGCGCGGCGCTGGACATGCTGGATTATCCCGACCTGGAGCCGGCCGAGCGCGACGGCTTCCACGCCATCGTCCGCGACGAGGTGGCGGCCATGGGCCAGCGGCTGGCGGCGATGACGGCCGATGCCTCGCAAGAGATCCTGACCCGCTGGCCCCTGCAGGAGATGCTGGGCGACGACCTGCTGGCGGCGGCGGCGCAGCATGTGCTGGCGCAGACCGGGCGGGTGGCCAAGGTGGAAAGCGCCGATGACGGTTTGTGGCTGCGACTGGACAGCTTTTCGCTGATCCAGGCGCTTGGCGCGCTGGCAGAATCGCTGTCGGGGCCGCAGGGCATGCCGTCCCTGACGCTGCGCCTTGCGCCTGCCGCGACGCCGGGCTGGGCGCATCTGGACCTGGTCTGGCCGCTCGATCCGGCCGCCCCGGCCGCGGGCGGCGATGGCGGCGCGCAGGCCGCCGCCCGCGACATCGCCGAGCGGCATGGCGGCGAATTGTGGCTGGAGCAGGACCGCCCGGCCGGCCTGTCCTTTTTCCGCTTCCTGCTGCCGACTGCCTCGGCCGGGCCCGAGGCCGAGGCGCTGGAGACGCGGCCGGAATTCTATGATTTCGACCTGTTCGCGGCCAGCGATTCCAGCCGCTCGCTGGACGACCAGCTGCTGGAGCGGCTGAGCTATACCGTCTTCGACACCGAGACGACCGGCCTGAACCCGGCGCAGGGCGACGAGATCATCCAGATCGGCGCGCTGCGCATCCTGAACGGCAAGATGCTGCGTGGCGAGCGTTTCGACCAGCTGGTCGATCCGGGCCGCGAGATTCCGCCCGAATCCATCCCCTATCACGGCATCCGCCCCGAGATGGTGCAGGGCCAGCCCCGCATCGCCGCGGTGCTGCCGGCCTTCCACGCCTATGCCGCGGACACGGTGCTGGTCGGCCACAACGTCGCCTTCGACATGCGCTTTTTGCAGATGAAAGAGGCGGCGACCGGGCTGCGCTTCGATCAGCCGGTGCTGGATACGCTGCTGCTGGCCAGCATCGCCCAGCCGCACGAGCCCTCGCATTCGCTGGAAGCCATCGCGGCGCGGCTGGGGGTCGAGATCACCCAGCGCCACAACGCGCTGAGCGATGCGCTGGTGACGGCCGAGGTGTTCCTGCGCCTGCTGCCGCTGCTGAAGGCGCGGGGCATCGTCACCCTGGGCCAGGCGCGCGCGGCGGCCGAGCATTCCTATTACGCCCGGCTGCGCTATTGACGGGCAGGGCCGGCGCCGGCCCTGCCCATGGCATCACAGCGCCAAGGTTCCAGAACAGCGTTTCGCCCGAACTGTCGTCCACGCCGTCATTGTCGGTCACCACCCAGGCGTCGCCCCGTGCGTCGAAGGCCAGCCCCTCGACCTTGTCCACGACATAGCCGTTGGTCAGCGCCCGCAGTTCCGGGATCAGGTCGCGGACTTCTTCCTTGGCGACGACCGGCAACTCGCCGTCCAGCGGGGCCGGCTGCAGGTCGGCCAGCGCCACGCGGAAGATCTTCTTCACCGCCGCCTTGTCGCCGATCAGGTTGTCGCGCTCGATGACATAGGCGTGCCCGCCCTTCACCGCGATTTCCGACAGGCCCATCCAGCCCTCGCCCTTCGGCTCCAGCGGATAGCGCACTGCGCCCCATTCCCCGGCATCGAGATCATAGGCCAGCAGCTTCACCTGACCCTGCGGATCGTCGCCCCATTCGCGCTGCATCGCGACCCAAAGCGTGTTGCCCACCTTGGCGATGCCCTCGGCGCCGAAGCGGGTCTGATGCGCCAGCAATACGGCGGGCAGGGCGATTTCCTGCGTGATCTCGCCCGTCTCGTTCACATGCAGGATTGCGTGGGGCACCAGCTTGGCCGCATCGCCCTCGTTCGCCAGCCAGAAGCCGCCTTCGCCATCCGAGGTCAGACCCTCGATGTCGAGCTTTTGCGCCGGATCGCCGCCGCGGGTGACGATGGTCTGCTTCACGATCCGCGCCGGTTTCGTGCCGGTGTCGATCTCGTAGATCGAGGGCATGGCGGAATAGACGCTGTCCGAGGCGGCGAACAGCCGGTCCTCGCGCCCGGGGGCCGAGGCCAGCGCACCAAGCGCACCCCAGCCGATCAGCCCGTCGGCGCCGGCCGAGGTCAGCATGGGATAGGCCGGTTCCGCGATGCTGCGCTCGAAGATCATCACATGCGCCCGTGCCGCGCCATCCTCGCCCAGGTCGGCCTCGTTGGCGGTGACGAACAGGTTGCGCGCCGGGATGGCGACCGCCCCTTCGGGCGAGATGCCCGAGGGCAGGATCTGGGTCAGTTGCGGCGCTGCCGGGTCGGTCAGGTCATAGACCGCCACGACCGAGGCACGCTCGGACAGCACGAACAGATAGGGCGTCTCGCCAAAGCGGGCGAACTCGACGCTTTCGATCTCGACCCCTTTGGATTTCGAGCGTTTTTCGGGATAGTGGCCGATCTCGGCGATGGCATGTTCCAGCGTGGCGCCGGATTCGGAAACGACCGTGCCGTCCTTGTTCCAGATGGTGAAGCCGCGCGAGCCGCCCTTCCAGTCGCCTTCGTTGGCGGTGACGAAATGGTCGGCGTCGATCCATTTCACCCCGTCGGGTTCGCGCGGGATCGGGTCGGTCTTGCCGGAAAAGTCCAGCCTGCCATCGGTCCTGGTATCGACATTCTCCAGCGCCACGGCGCCGGCCGGAAAATGCGCGGCGACCCGGCCGTCGGCGCCGATGACGGCGATGTGGTTGTTTTCCTGAAGCGTGACGACGATCTCGCCCGCCTCGTTGATGTCGACGAATTCGGGTTCGGGGTCTTCGGGGGCGATGCCGGCCAGGCCGGTCAGGTCGATCCGCTCAAGCGCCGCGCAATCGGGCATGCCGTCGCGGATGGGCAGCTTGGCCAGGAAACCGGCGGGCATCTGCGGCAAGCCGCCGTCGCCCGCCTCCTCGTCGCGCTCGTTCTCGATCGCCACGGCCAGGAAGCTGCCGTCCGGCGCCACCGCCACCGAATCCGGCTGGCCGCCCAGGTCGCAAGAGGCCACCTCGGCCGCGCTGTCCAGATCGACCACGGCAAGCCGGCCCGAGGGTTTGGCACGGCTTTCCGAGGTGTTCACGCCGACGAAAGCGTGCGTGCCGATGATATGGGCGGTCGTCGGCTCGCCCTGCAGCGCGACATTGCCCAGCGGTTTCGGCGCCCTGGGATCGCGGATGTCGATCAGCCCGACCACGCCCAACGGGCTGTCAGTATAGATCAGCGTCATGCCGTCGGGCGAGGCCGAGACGATCTCGGCCGAGGAAGCGCGCGCCCTGTCTTCGCCCTCGGCCATGTTGGCGATGACCGGGATGGAGGCGATGCGGTTGAAGCTTTCGGACAGGGCGGGGCCGGCAAGAAGCGCAAGCATCGAGGCGGCGGAAAGCAGGCGGGCGGTCATGGCAACTCCTGGGATGCGGGTCGCGCGGACGCTAGGGCCGGCATGCAACGGTTCGGCAACGGTTGGCGGACAGTTTGATGTCATTTCTCCGGCTGCGCGGGGCGAAACCTGGGGGCGAAACCTGGGGGCGGGACCGGGGGGCAGGACCGGGACGCCGGCGCAGCGTCGCGCTGGGAAACTGTCGCCGTGCCTTGCCGGGATTCATTGGCCGTCAAAATAATTTGCAATACAAATTATTTTGACATACATGTATCATCATGACCAATCATCCGACCCCTGCGCGCGGCGGTTTCGGCCGCTATTTCGTGACGCTCGGCCGCCAGTGGCGGCGGGCCGTCGAGCAGGCCCTGGCCCCGGCCGGGCTGACCGATGCGACCTGGGCGCCGCTCATCCATCTGGCCGAGGGCGGCGACGGCATCAGCCAGACCGAGCTTGCCGCAAGGCTGGCGCTGGACGGCTCGACGCTGGTGCGGCTGCTGGATCTGCTGGAGGGCCGCGGCCTGGTCGAGCGCCGGCCCGATCCCGCCGACCGCCGTGCCCGCCGCATCCTGCTGACCGCCGCCGGCCGGGACGAGGTGGCGCGCCTGCGCCGGCTGCTGGACCGGATCGAGGCGGAGCTGCTGGCCGATCTGGACGATGCCGCGCTGGACGAGATGCTGCGCCACCTGTCCCGGATCGAGGCGCGCATCGCCCACAGGCTGGCGGTCGGGCAGGAATGAGCGCGGACTGGCTGCTGCGGCGCGGCTTCGACGGGGCAGGCTGTGCTTTGCCAGCCGCACGGCACTGGCCTGCTGCCTTGCGGTTCTGGTCGCCTGGGCCATGGGGCTGGAGCATCCGCAATGGTCTGGCATGTCGGTCTGGGCGGCGGCGCAGCCCTTGCGCGGGCAATTGCTCGAAAAGGCCTTCTTCCGCTTTGCCGGGACGCTGGTCGGCACGGGGGCGGGGGTGCTGCTGGTGCTGGGCGCGCCGCTGCATCCGGGGATCCTGGTGCTGGGGCTGGCGCTCTGGGTCGGGCTTTGCACCTGGGCCGGCAATCTCCAGCGCGGCTTTATCGCCTATGGCACGGTGCTGGCGGGCTATTCGGCCTCGATGGTGGCGCTGCTGGACACGGCGCATCCCGACCGGGTGCTGCATCTGGGCGCCGACCGGTTGGCGACGGTGCTGACCGGGGTCGTGGTGGCGACGCTGGCCGGCTATTTCCTGGCCGGGCAGGGCGGTGTCGCCGATCTGCGCGCCCGCATCGGCGGCCTGCTGGTCGATCTGCTGCGCCATCTGGCCGGAACGGCGCCGGCCGAGGGCCGGGCGCTGCTGTCGCGCATCGCCGCGCTGGAGGAGGGCCTCGATCCCCATGCCGCCGGTTCGCTGCGCTCGCGGCGCGAGGTGCGGGCCAGCCGGGCGGTGCTGCTTGCCGCCATGCCGCTGCTGCTGCGGGCCGAGGGCGCGGCGCCGGTGCCGGTGCCGCTGGCGCGGCGGCTGGCCGATGCGGCGGGGGCGCTGGATCGCGGCGATGCGGCGGCGGCGTGCCGCATCCTTGCCACCCCCGAGGGCGATGACGAGCTGCGCCGGCTGGTGCAGGGGCTGGCCGAGGCGCTGCGCGGCTGGGATGCGCATCCCGTCCCGCCTGCTGCGCCGCCGCCGGTGGCGCTGCATCGCGACTGGATCGGCGCACGCGAGGCCGGGTTGCGTGCCGGCGGGGCGATGCTGCTGTTCGGCCTGATCTGGCTGGCCACCGGCTGGAGCCTCGGCCCCTTCATGCTGCTGGGCCTGTCGGTGATGATCTCGCTGTTCTCGACCTTCGAGAACCCGGCCCAGATGATGCGCCACGTCAGCGCCGGGCAGGCGCTCGGCATGGTGGCGGCGATCCTGTGCCACTGGCTGCTCTGGCCCCTGGCCCGGACCGAATTGCAGCAGATCCTGATGCTGGTGCCCTTGCTGATGCTGGCACCGCTTTTGGCCGGACACCGCCGGACCATGCTGGCCGCCACGGATTACAGCATGATCCTGTTGCTGATGTCGCAGCCGCATCTGCCGCTGCAGGAAGGCTTGCCGGACCTGCTGCTGAAGGGGCTGGCGGTCCTGGCCGCGCCGCTGACGGCCTGGGCCGGTTACCGGCTGGTCTATCCGGTCAGCCTGCAACGCCGCCAGCGGCACCTGGTGCAGATGATGCTGCGCGATCTGGCCGCAATCGCCGACAACCCGGATGCGCTGGCGCGCCGCAGGGTCTGGCAGGCGCGGCTGTATCATCGTGCGCTGCGGCTGGTGCGGCTTTCCGAGCGGCTGGCCGGGGCGCGCGACCGGGCGCTGGCGCAAAGCCTTGCCATTCTGACCCTGGCCCATGCCGCGATGCGCTGCCACGCGCTGCTGGCCGCGCCCGACACGCCGGACCCGACCCGACGCGCGGCGGGGCTGGCCCGGCGGCGGCTGGCGCGCATCGCCCGCGACGCCGGCCGCGCCGGCCCCAGCCTCGACCGGCTGGCGCAGCGTCTGGACGGCGCCGAGGCGCAGGCCATCCGGCAGGCGGCCCGCGGTTTGCGGCATGTGGCGCCGGCCGCCTGACCGCGCGGCGCCGGCGCGGGCTTCCGCCCTGTCAGCCCGCCAGCGGGCTTTTTCGCGCCGTATGGGGCTGGACGAGGTCATAGGCATGGCCCAGTTCCAGCACCGCCCGGTCCGCGTGCGGCGGCCCCATGATCTGCAACCCCATCGGCAGGCCCTGCGCGCCGAAGCCCGCCGGCACCGCCAGCACGGGGATGCCGGCCATGCTGCCCGGTATCACCACCTCCATCCAGCGGTGATAGCTGTCCATCCTGCGCCCGGCGATCTCCTTCGGCCAGGGCTCGCCGGCGTCGAAGGGGAAAAGCTGCGCCGTGGGCAGCGCCAGGTAATCGTAGCGGTCGAACAGCCGCAGAACCTCCTGGTACCAGGCCGAGCGCGTCACCGAAGCCTCGAAGACCTGGCTGCCGGTCAGCGCGCGGCCGGTCTCGATCTCCCAGATCGCCTCGGGCTTTAGCAATGCGCGGGTGCGGGGCAGGTCGTGGACCGCCCGCAGGCTGCCCGAGACCAGAAAGCTGCGCAGCACGACCCAGGCCGACCACAGCCGCGCCATGTCGAATTGCGGCAGGGCGGGCTCGACGGCGCAGCCCATCGCCTCGAAGATCCGCAGCGCGCTTTCGCAGATGTCCAGCACGCCCGGTGCCATCGCCAGATGGCCGCCCAGATCGCCCAGCCAGCCGATCCGCTTGCCCCTGGCATCGCCGGCCAGCGGCGCGGCGAATTCCGCGCCGTCGCCCGCCAGCGACAGCGGCAGCCGCGGATCGCGGCCGGCCTGGGTCGCAAGCAGCATGGCAAGGTCGGCGACATTGCGCGCCATCGGCCCCTCGTGGCCGAGCTGCTGGAAGAACAGCTCGGGCGCCGGGCCGTTGGGCACCCGGCCCATCGAGGGGCGGAAGCCATAGACGTTGTTCCAGCCCGCCGGGTTGCGCAGCGAGCCCATCATGTCGCTGCCATCCGCGACCGGCAGCATGTGCAGCGCCAGCGCCACCGCCGCGCCGCCGGAACTGCCGCCCGCCGAAAGCGCCGGATCCCAGGCGTTCGGCGTGGTGCCGAACAGGGCGTTGTAGGTATGCGAGCCAAGGCCGAATTCCGGCGTGTTCGTCTTGCCGATCAGGATCGCGCCGGCCGCGCGGCTGCGCTCGACCAGCACGGAATCGGCCTTGGGCAGGTGGTCCCGGAGGCCGCGGAACCCCATGGTCGTGGGAATGCCGGCGGTCGCGGTCAGATCCTTGGGCGCCTGCGGGATGCCGTGCAGCCAGCCGCGCGACCGCCCCGCCGCCAGTTCCGCATCCGCCGCGCGGGCTTCGGCCAGCAGCGCCTCGCGCGGGCGCAGCGAGACGAGGGCGTTCGCCCTGGGATTCAGCGCCTCGATCCGGTCCAGGAAGGCCGTCATCACCTCGACGCAGCCCAGGTCGCGGGCCTGGATGGCGCGGCTGAGGTCCAGCGCCGAAAGCCCGGTGATCCCGGTCGCGGGCAGGGGGGTCGGGGAAGGGGTGCCGGTCGCCGGGGTCGGTTTCATCATCGCATGCGGATCAGGGGACAGGGTGGCCTGCCGGCGATGTTCGCCCGTCGCGCGGGCCGGCGCAACCCCGGTGCCTGTTCTGCGCCCGTCCTGCGCCCGATCCGGGCGGATCTGGTTCGATCGCAGCATGTCCGGGCCGCGTGACGCATATCGCAAGCCTCCTACCGCCCCTGTCGGCGTTCCGGGTCTTGGTGCTGCAGGCTAGGGCGCGCCGGCTTCCGTGCCGGCCAGCCGTGCCAGCGCCCTGTCGAGGGCCTCGGCCTCCGGCCCCAGCTCGGCGAGCAGCTCGGCCTGGAAGGCCTCGGCGATGCGCCCGAGCCGCGCCATCAGCGCGCGGCCCTCGGGCGTCAGCTCCAGCACCACCAGCCGGCGGTCGGCCGCGTTGCCCGATTTGCGCACCCAGCCCGCCTCTTGCAGCCGCGCGGCGGCGCGGCTGACCACCGACTTGTCCAGATGCACCCGCGCGTTGATGTCGCGCACGCTCACCGCGCCGGAATGGGCCAGATGCGCCAGAACCCGCCATTCGGGAATGCTCAGCCCGGCCTCGGCCGCGTAGCGGGCGGCAAAGCGGCGGCTGACCTGGGCGGCGGCGACCGACAGGCGATAGGGCAGGAACCGGTCCAGAGCGAATGACATGCGCTTCTCCTTGGCCGGCAGAACAGCAGAAAGCCGTTGCGCCTGCAACAAGGATCGGCCGAGCCGCAGATCCGCGTTGACATCGTTGCCGATGCAACGGCATATTCGTTGCAACAGCAATGATGCCGACCGAGGAGGAGCGCCCATGACCCACGACCTGCCGCGCGGGATGACCCGCGCCACCGTCGCCACCGGCACGCATCCGGGCTACATGCCCGGCTTCGGCAACGATTTCGAGACCGAGGCCCTGCCCGGCGCCCTGCCGCAGGGCCAGAACAGCCCGCAGAAATGCGCCTACGGGCTTTATGCCGAGCAGCTGTCCGGCACCGCCTTCACCGCGCCGCGCGGCCAGAACGAGCGGACCTGGTGCTATCGAATCCGGCCCTCGGTCCGCCATACCGGCGATTTTGCGGCCATCGACCTGCCCCATTGGAAGACGGCGCCGAACCTGCGCGACGACATCGTCAGCCTGGGCCAGTATCGCTGGGATCCGATCCCGGTGCCGGAGGAGGAGCTGACCTGGATCACCGGCATGCGCACCATGACCACGGCCGGCGACGTGAACATCCAGGTCGGCATGGCCAGCCATGTCTACCTGGTGACGCAATCCATGCAGGATGAATACTTCTTCTCGGCCGACAGCGAATTGCTGGTGGTGCCGCAGGAGGGCCGGCTGCGCTTCTGCACGGAACTGGGCGTGATCGAGCTGGAGCCGAAGGAGATCGCCATCATCCCCCGCGGCCTCGTCTATCGCGTCGAGCTGCTGGAAGGCCCGGCCCGCGGCTTTGTCTGCGAGAATTACGGCCAGAAGTTCGACCTGCCGAACCGCGGCCCGATCGGCGCCAATTGCCTGGCCAATCCGCGCGATTTCAAATGCCCGGTCGCCGCCTTCGAGGATCGCGAGGCCCGCTCGCGCATGGTCATCAAGTGGTGCGGCCGGTTCCACGAGACCTGGATCGACCACAGCCCGCTGGACGTGGTGGCCTGGCACGGCAATTACTGCCCCTGCAAATACGACCTGCGGACCTATGCGCCGGTGGGTGCGGTTCTGTTCGACCATCCCGACCCGTCGATCTTCACCGTGCTGACCGCACCCTCGGGGCAGGAGGGGACGGCGAATATCGACTTCGTGCTGTTCCGGGAACGCTGGCAGGTGGCCGAACACAGCTTCCGCCCGCCCTGGTATCACAAGAACATCATGTCCGAGCTGATGGGCAATATCCACGGCATCTATGACGCCAAGCCGCAGGGCTTCGCGCCGGGCGGCATCAGCCTGCACAATTGCATGCTGCCGCACGGCCCGGATCGCGACGCCTTCGAGGGGGCCTCCAACGCGGAACTGAAGCCCGAGAAGCTGGACGACACCATGTCCTTCATGTTCGAGACCCGCTTTCCCCAGCACCTGACCGAATTCGCCGCCCGCGAGGCCCCGATGCAGAAGGACTATATCGAGGTCTGGAAAAAGCTGGAGAAGAAGTTCGACGGCACGCCGGGCGGGAAGTGACGCGCCCCCGGACCCGTGGCCCCCGGACCCGTGGCCCCCGAAGGCCGGGGGTTTCACACCCGTCGCCGGCTGGTTCTCGAACCGGTGGCGCACCAGCCGGCGACCTCCCGCGGGATATTTTCACAAGAAAGAAGGAAGATGCGCATGGCGTTGCTGCGGTCTCGGGTCGAAAGCGCCAATCGGCCGGATTGTCCCTTTCCCCTGAACAACCTGCCCTATGGGGTGTTCTCCGTGTCGGGCGCTGCGCCGCGCTGCGGGGTGGCCATCGGCGACATGATCCTGGATCTGGCCGAATGCGAGGCGTGCGGGCTGGTCGATGCGGACGGCACCTTCGCGCAGCCGGCACTTAACAGCTTCATGGCGCTTGGCCGGGCGCGTTGGGACGCAGTGCGTGCGCGGCTGACCGAACTGCTCGCCGAGGGCGCGACGCCAGACCTGCCGCTGGTCGCCATGTCTGACGCGCAGATGCACCTGCCGATCCGGGTCACGGAATACACCGACTTCTATGCCTCGAAGAACCATGCCTTCAACGTCGGCGTGCTGTTTCGCGGTCCCGAGAACGCCCTGCCGCCGCAATGGACGCATATGCCCATCGGCTATAACGGCCGGGCCTCGTCGGTGGTGGTCTCGGGCACGCCGATCCGCCGGCCGATGGGGCAGGTCCGGGGCGAGGCCGGGCCGGAATGGGTGCCCTGCCGCCGGCTGGACCTGGAGCTGGAGCTGGGCGCCGTCGTCGGCGCGGACAGCGAGATGGGCAGCCGCGTCAGCGTGGAGCAGGCCGAAGCGATGATCTTCGGCTATGTCCTGCTGAACGACTGGTCGGCGCGCGACATCCAGGCCTGGGAATACCAGCCGCTGGGGCCCTTCCAGTCCAAGGCGCTCGGCACCACCATCGGCGCCTGGATCGTGACCCAGGCGGCGCTGGAGCCGTTCCGTTGCGCAGGGGCCGAGAGGCTGAACCCGCTGCTGCCCTATCTGCACGAGCGGCGGCCGGGGCTTTACGACCTGGAGCTCGGCTGGACCATGAACGGCCAGGTGATGGGACGGACGAATTACAACGTCATGTATTACTCCAGCGCCCAGCAGCTGGCGCATCACACCAGTTCCGGCTGCCCGATGCGGGTCGGCGACCTCCTGGGCTCGGGCACGATCTCGGGGCCGGGCCGCGACCAGGCCGGGGCGCTGCTGGAGATGACCGGGGGCGGCAAGGCGCCGGTCACGGTCAATGGCGCGCCCCGCACCTTCATCGAGGATGGCGACGAGATCGGGCTTTTCGCCCAGGCGCAGGGCGCGGGCTATCGCATCGGCTTCGGACCCTGCACCGGGCGCATCCTGCCGGCGCAGCCATGAGCGCGGCCCTGGCCGCGGCAGGGGGGCTGTCGCCGGTCCTGCTGCGGCATCGGCGCGCGCCCGAAACCCGCCCGGCCCGTTGATCGGCGCCGCGCGGTCGGGCAACATCGGCCAGGCGCGCGCTTGTCGACCAGGCGCCCAGCAGCCGGGCGCCGGCATGGAGAAGACATGGAGAAAAGGACCGAGTTCCACATCTGGTATTGGATCCTGGCCTTCCTGGCCGTGATCCTGGTCCAGGATCTGTTGTCGGGCGCGCGCGATGTCGCGCCGATCAGCTACAGCCAGTTCGAGGATTACCTGGAGCAGGGCCGCATCTCGTCGGTGGCGGTTGGCGGCGACCGCATCACCGGCAATTTCAATAGCCCGGTCGACGGCCGCAACCAGTTCGTCACCACCCTGGTCGATCCGGCCGTCCTGGAGCGCATCGACCAGGCCGGGGTCGAGATCAGCGGCGTGCCGCAGAACACCTGGCTTGGCGCGCTGCTGTCCTGGGTGGTGCCGGTGGTGCTGTTCCTGGCACTGTGGATGTTCGTCTTTCGCAAGTTCGCCGAGCGCCAGGGCCTGGGCGGCTTCATGCAGGTCGGCAAGAGCCGGGCCAAGGTCTATATGGAAAAGGAAACCGGCGTGACATTCGCCGATGTCGCCGGCGTGGACGAGGCCAAGGCCGAGCTGGAGGAGATCATCGCCTTCCTGCGCGACCCCGAGGGCTATGGCCGCCTGGGCGCGCGCATTCCCAAGGGGGTGCTGCTGGTCGGTCCGCCCGGTACCGGCAAGACGCTGCTGGCGCGGGCCGTGGCGGGCGAGGCGGGGGTGACCTTCCTGTCGATCTCGGGCTCGGAATTCGTCGAGCTGTTCGTCGGCGTCGGTGCCGCGCGGGTGCGCGACCTGTTCGAGCAGGCCCGCAAGAGCGCCCCGGCCATCATCTTCATCGACGAACTCGACGCGCTTGGTCGCGCCCGCAACTCGGGCCAGTTCACCGGCGGCAATGACGAGCGCGAGCAGACCCTGAACCAGCTGCTGTCCGAGCTGGACGGCTTCGACCCTTCGTCGGGCGTGGTGCTGCTGGCCGCGACCAACCGGCCCGAGATCCTGGACCCGGCGCTGCTGCGCGCCGGCCGCTTCGACCGGCAGGTGCTGGTGGACAAGCCCGACCGCAAGGGCCGCATCGACATCCTCAAGGTGCATATGAAAAAGGTGCGGCTGGCCCCGGATGTCGAGGTCGGGCAGGTCGCCGCGCTGACGCCGGGCTTTTCCGGCGCCGACCTGGCCAACCTGGTGAACGAGGCGGCGCTGCTGGCCACCCGGCGCAGCGCCGATGCCGTGGCCATGGCCGATTTCAACCAGGCGGTCGAGCGCATCGTCGCCGGGCTGGAAAAGCGCAACCGCCTGCTGAACCCGCGCGAGCGCGAGATCGTCGCCTGCCACGAGATGGGCCATGCGCTGGTCGCCATGGCGCTGCCCGGCGTGGACGTGGTCCACAAGGTCTCGATCATCCCGCGCGGCATCGGCGCGCTTGGCTATACCATCCAGCGCCCGACCGAGGACCGCTTCCTGATGACCCGCGCCGAGCTGGAGGACAAGATCGCCGTCCTGCTGGGCGGGCGGGCGGCGGAAAGCGTGGTCTTCGGCCATCTCTCGACCGGCGCGGCCGACGATCTGGTCAAGGCGACCGACATCGCCCGCGCCATGGTCACGCGCTATGGCATGGACGACGATCTGGGCCATGTCAGCTATGACAGCGACCGCCCCGGCTTCCTGGGCACGAACGAGCAGGGCTCGTGGCTGAGCCGGCGTTATTCCGAGGCCACGGCGCAGCGGATCGACGCGGGGGTCAAGCAGATCACCGACAGGATCTTTGCCCGCACGGTGGCGCTGCTCGAGGCCAATCGCGACCTCCTGGAGCAATCCGCGCGCGAATTGCTGGAGCGCGAGACGCTGGAGGATGCCGAGCTGCGTGCCTTCGCGGCAAGGGTGCGGCCGGCGGCCGCGGCCGCCTGAGCCCAGCCCGGCCGGTCAGGCCAGCAGCGCCGCCATCCCGCGGACCTGCGCCAGGGCCGCGGCATTCAACGTCCGCGCGGCCTCGTCGGTCCCGGCCTCGGTGTAAAGCCGCAGCTCCGGCGCGTTGCCGGACGGGCGCAGGTGGATGATCGCGCCGTCCGCGAAGGTCATGCGCAGCCCGTCGGTCTGGTCGATCCGCCACAACCCGCCGGCCAGCGGGCCGAATTGCGCCTCGATCCGGGCGCGGCTCTCCGCCTCGCTGCCCGCGGTCAGCCAGGCCAGGATCGCCTGGGAATCCCGGGTCGGGAAATCCTGCAGCCGGTCGCTGAAGGTCACGCGCCGCGGCAGGCCGGCGCAAAGCTCGGCCAGCGGCCGCGCCCTGGCCGCCGCCAGCACCGCGACCACCGGCAGGACCGCGTCGCGCGTCGGCAGCGCCGCCAGCCGCCGCCCGTCCCGCACGATCTCGCTGCCCAGCAGGAAGCCGCCGTTCGCCTCGTAGCCGCAGACCGGTCCCAGGGTCTCGCACGCCGCCTCGCTCATCGCCGCGATGACATAGGGCGAGCCGATGCGGGTGCGGATGGTGCGGGCGAAGGCCCCGCTCAGTTCCAGCGCGGTATTGCTGCTGACCGGGGTGACGACGCATTCGGCGCCCAGTTCGCGGGCGCAAAGCAGGCCCAGCAGGTCGCCGCGCAGCCATTCGCCGCGGTGGTCGGCCAGGAGCGGACGGTCGGAATCGCCGTCGGTCGAGACGATGGCGTCCAGCCGCTGCCCCGCCGCCCAGTCCCGCGCCAGGGCGATGTCCTCGGGCCGCAGCGCCTCGGTATCGACGGGGATGAAACGGTCCGAGCGGCCCAGCGGCAGAACCTCGGCGCCAAGCGCGCGCAGGATGCGGGCGATGAGGTCGCGGCCGACGGCGGAATGCTGGTAAAGCCCAAGCCGCAGCCCCGAAAGCGCGTCCTTGCCGAAGAAGTCCAGATAGCGGCGCAGATAGCCGTCCTCGATGTCCATGGGCTCGGGCAGGGGGGCGGCTTCGGCCAGCCCGCCGTCGGGGTCGAAGCGGGCGGGATCCGGCGCCAGCGCCTGCCGGGCCATGCCTTCCTCGTCCGGCTTCAGGATCTCGCCGCCGGGGCGGTGGAACTTGATGCCGTTGCGGTCGTCGGGAATATGGCTGCCCGTGACCATGAGCGAGGGGATGGCGCGGCCAAAGGCGTAATGCGCCAGCGCCGGCGTGGGCACATGGCCGCAGAACAGCGCCCGCCCGCCCGCGTCGCGGACCGCCTGGGCGCAGGCGCGCAGGATGCGCGGGGTCGAGGGGCGCAGGTCGCCCGCCAGCGCCACCTCGGTTCCGGGGGCGAACTCGCCGATCTCGCGCAGATATTGCAGGAAGCCCTGGACGCAGCCATGGGCCACGCGGTCGGTCAGCGCGCTGGCCAATCCGCGCGCGCCGCTGGTGCCGAAGGCGACGCCGCTTTGCGCCATCAGCGTCCGGAGGGTGAGGGGGCCTGTCTCGGTCATGCTCGAAGCTCGCTCTTTGGAAAGCCGATCATGCAGGCGCGGCGGGCGGTTCGTCCAGAGCCGCCGTGCCGGGTCTCGCGGCTTCTCTGTTCCGAAAATACCCGAAATCCCGCGACGCCGGGCGCAAGCCGGGCCCGGATCGCGGCCACCTTGCGGCGCTGGCAAGCCGCTGAAACCGGTGGCAGAATGCGCCGATGGACCCGGATCAGATCCTCAGCCGCCTTGCCGTGTCGCTGGCCATCGGCCTGCTGGTCGGGCTCGAACGCGGCTGGCGCACCCGCGACGAGCGCGAGCATCAGCGCGCCGCCGGCCTGCGCACCTTCGCGCTGGCCGGGCTGACCGGCGGGGCGACCGGCGTCCTGGCGCTGCAATACGGCGGTCTGGTGATCGGCATCGTGTTCTGCGGCTTCGCGCTGGTCTTTGCCGCCTTCCAATGGCTGGAATCGCGGCTCGACCGGAATGTCAGCGCCACCTCGGCGGTGGCGGGGATGCTGGTCTTCCTGCTGGGCGCGCTGGCCGTCACCGGGCCGCTGGTCCCGGCCGTCGCCGCCGCCGTGGCGATGACGCTGCTTCTGGCGGGGCGCGAACACCTGCACCGCTGGGTCGCGGCGCTGAGCTGGGCCGAGATCCGGGCGATCCTGACGCTGGCGGCCATGTCCTTCCTGCTGCTGCCGGTCATCCCCGACCGCAGCGTCGATCCCTGGGGCGCGGTCAACCTGCGCGAGATCTGGCTGCTGGCGATCCTGATCGCCGGGATTTCCTTTGCCGGCTATGTCGCGGTCCGGGCCTTTGGCGACCGGCTGGGGATCGTGGTGATGGCGGCGGCCGGGGGGCTGGCCTCATCGACCGCGACCACGCTGGCCTTTGCCCGGCTGGGCAAGGCCCAGCCCGGCGCCGCCCGGTTGCTTGCCGCCGGCATCCTGATTTCCGGCATCGTCATGCTGGTCCGCGTCGGCGTGGTGACGGTCGGGTTGAACCGGGCGCTGCTGGCGCATCTGGCGCTGCCGCTGGCGGCGGGGGCGGCGGTGATGGCCGCGGCGGCGGCGCTTCTGCTGTGGCGGCGGCCGGCGCAGGCCGGACCGGCGCTGCCGATCAGCAACCCGCTGGCGGTGGGCACGGCGCTGAAGATCGCCGCCTTCATCGCCCTCGTGCTGCTGGCGGCCGAGATCCTGCGCCACCACTATGGCGATGTCGGCGTGCTGATCATCGCGGCGATCTCGGGCATCGGCGATGTGGATGCGGTGTCGATCTCGATGGCGCGGCTCGGCGGCGGCGACCTGGCCACCCCGGTCGCGGCGCGCGCGATCCTGGTCGCGGTGGCGGTGAATACCCTGTCCAAGGCGGCGATGGCGGCGCTGGTCGGCAACCGGCGGATCGGGCTGACCGTCGCCGGGATCAGCGCGCTGGCGCTTGCCGCCGGGCTGGCGGCGGTCTGGGCGCAGGCGGTGCTGGAGCGGGGATGAACGCCGCCCCTAGACCGGGCCGGAATCGCCGAAATCGATGCTGTCGAAGATCCGTGTGACCTTTTGCGCATAGTCCGGACTGTCCAGCCAGTCGGCCAGCTTGTCCATGGTGGCGATGAAGGCCTGCACCTCGGCCGGCGAGAGCGGCTCGAACACCGCCTCCAGCGCGCGGGCGGAGAGCAGGTCGGCGCGGTCGCGCACCCTCTGCCCGGCCTGGGTCACGAACAGGCCGAAGCGGCGGGCGTCGGCATCGTCGTTGCGCCGCTCGACATGGCCGCCGCGCACCAGATTCTGGATCAGCCGCGATACCAGGCTGCGCTCCAGCCCGGTCATCACCGTCAGTTCGGCAAAGGTCGTGCCGGGATTGTCGCCGATCAGCCGCAGCACCCGGATCGTGCGCACGTCCAGCCCGACCAGGGCGATGAAACGATCCTCGACCGAGCGGATCGATTCGGTCGCCAGCAGGTTCAGCTTGTAGATCGCATTGCCCTGACGAAAGCTTCTCGACCAGGTTTTTCCCATGTTTCCGCCCATTTGTCCGTCCTTGGCCCGGGGGCATAGCAAAGGTGAAATAATTCCTTTGCGCAATGATCTTATTATGCAACAATTTCATATCAAGACAGACAGGCGTGATTCGCAGGGAGGGAAGCATGGGTCTGATCGAGGATATCGTCGCGCAGGAAAGCACCTTCGTCGGCTGGCGCCGCGCGATGCACGAAAACCCGGGTATCGGCTTTCAGGAAACCTTTGCCGCCGAACTGGTCGCGCGCAGCCTGCGCGATTTCGGCTTTGACGAGGTGCATGCCGGCATCGGCGGCACCGGCGTGGTGGGGGTGCTGCGCGGCAAGCGGGAATCGAACCGCGCCATCGGGCTGCGGGCGGATATGGACGCGCTGCCGATCCAGGAGGAGACCGGCAAGCCCTATGCCTCGAAGATTCCGGGCGTGATGCATGCCTGCGGCCATGACGGCCATACCGCGACGCTGCTGGCCGCGGCCTGGCACCTGGCGCGGACCCGCGACTTCGCCGGCACCGTGCATTTCATCTTCCAGCCCGCCGAGGAGGGGCTGGGCGGTGCGCTTGCGATGATCCGCGACGGGCTGCTGGAGCGTTTCCCCTGCGACCGGCTTTACGCCTATCACAATTTCCCCGGCATGGAGCAGGGCCATATCTACAGCAGCACCGGCCGGGCCATGGCGGGATGCAGTTTCTTCACCATCCGGGTGCAGGGGCGGGGCGGCCATGCCGCGCTGCCGCAGACCACCGTCGACGCGGCGCAGATCGCCGCCAATCTGGTGGTGACGGCGCAAAGCGTCGTGGCGCGCAACCTCGACCCGCTGGAAACCGGCATCCTGTCCTTTACCGATGTCTATGCCGGCACCAACAGCCATAACGTCATCCCCGACAAGGCCACGCTCAAGGGTTGCCTGCGCTATTTCGACAAGGCGGTCGGTGCGCTGATGAAGCGGCGGCTGGACGAGGTCGCCCAAGGCATCGCCGCGACCTATGGCGGCGCGGCGCGCGTGGAATATGACGACAATTTCGTGCCGCTGGTCAACGATGCCGAGGCGACACGGCTGGCGCTGGCCGTGGCCGCGCAGGTGGTCGGGCCGCAGCGGGTGCATGCCGATGCGCCGCCGCTGACCGGCAGCGAGGATTTCGCCTTCATGACCGAGCGCGTGCCGGGCAGCTATGTCCTGGTCGGCGCCGGCCCCGGCGCCATGCCGCACAATCCCGGCTATGACTTCAACGATACGATCCTGACGGTCGCGGCCAGCTATTTCTGCCGCCTGGTCGAAACCGAACTGGCCTGAGCGCCCCCTGCCCGGCAGGGCTTGCAAGGATTACCCGCATGGAACATGTCTTCTCGGTGGCCAACGGCCCCGTGCTGTGGCTGCTTGCCGGCCTGATCGTCGGCACCGTCGTGGTGCAGGCATTGCTTTACCTGCGCATGACGCTGCGCCTCTCGAACGATTACGGCATCCTGACCCGCGACGAACGCCTGCGGGTCTACAAGACCGCGACGATCAACTCGATCGGGCCGGCGATCGCGGTCTTCTTCGTCGCCGTCTCGCTGGTCGCCATGGTGGGCGGGCCGGTGACGCTGATGCGGGTCGGGGTGATCGGCTCGGCCATCTTCGAATTCGTCGCCGCCGAGATGGGCGCCAAGGCCGCGGGCGCGACGCTGGGCACCGACAGCTACACGCTGCAAGCCTTTACCGCCTCGGTCTGGGTGATGACGCTGGGCGGCATGGGCTGGCTGGTCAGCACCTTCCTGATGACGAAAAGCCTCGACCGCACGCGCGACAAGCTGTCGGTCGGCAATCCGCAGCTGATCCGGGCGCTTGGCAGCGCGACGCCGGTGGCGATCTTCCTGACGCTGGGGCTGGGCGCGGCCGTGGCCAAGACCGGGCTGGCGGAGATCGCCGTGGCCTGGGACGATCTGGCCGCGCTGCTGATCGGGGCCGGCACCATGCTGGTGCTGGGCCAGCTTGGCAAACGCTGGCTGTGGCTGCGCGAATGGGCCGTGGGCTTCGCGCTGATCGGCGGGCTCGCCGCCGGATATCTCGTCGGCCAGATCCTGGCCTGATCCCCAAGCATCAGGAGCGATCCATGACCAAGCAGAACCTCGAGACCCATTACCGGACCAGCTTCATCCCGCGGGCGCATCGCATCGGGCGCATCACGCTGCTGATCGCCATGGCGGTCTGCCTGCTGCCCGCGCTCTACCTGTCCTTCGTGCTGGGCGCCTGGCCCGGCGCCGGGGTGATCCTGACCGGCTTTCTGGCCGTGCTGGCCTTTGTCGGCATCATCTGGATCGTCGAGCCGATCTCGTATTTCCCGGTGCTGGGAGTGTGCGGCACCTATATGAGCTTCCTGTCGGGCAATATCGGCAACATGCGCATGCCGGTGGTGATCTCGTGCCAGCAGGCCGTCGAGGCCGAGACCGGCTCGCGCAAGGCCGAGGTCGCGGCGGTGCTGGGCATCGCCGTCTCGGTGCTGGTGAACCTGGTCTTCCTGGTGGCGCTGGTGGTGATCGGCCGGGCGCTGATCGACGCCATGCCCGCGCCGATGGCGCTGGCGGTCAAGGAATACACGCTGCCCGCGCTTTACGGCGCCGTGCTGGTCATGTTCATGAACAGCGCCACCCGCCGCAACGCGCTGACCGGCATTCTGTGCGGGCTTGCGATCTTCCTGTCGCCGATCCCCGGCGTTCTGGGCACGGCGGTCGCGGGCATCCTGGCGATCCTCGTCTGCTTCGCGACCAACCGCAGGCCCGCACGCCCGGCCGGCAGCGGCCAGTCCGCCTGACCATCCCCGCGGCTCGGGCTGTCCCGGTCGGCGCCGCCGGCCGGCTGTCCCGGAGCGGGGCCTCAGCGATCCGCTTCGGCCAGCCGCACCAGTTCCGCCACCCGTTCCGCATTCGAGGCGGCCGGGTGGCCATCCATGTTCAGCAGGTTGTTCTCGAACCCGATCCGCGCCTTGCCGCCCCGCCGCATCGTCGCCAGCAGGCATGCGGTCTCGGCCGGGCCGAAGGCGCAGGCCGCCCAGTCGGCGGCCAGCCCGGCGGCGCGCTGGCGGGCCAGGGGCGCGTCGAGCTCCGAGGGCTGCGAGATCTGGCCCGCCGCATAGCGGCCCAGCACATGCAGGATCTGCAGCCCCGCGGCCGGCACGGTGCCATCCGCCAGCAGGGCGGCGAGCCGGTCCACCTCCTCGGGCGCATAGAGGATATGCTGCACCGCGATCCCGGCCGCGGCGCAATCGTGGAAGAAGGCGCGGGTCAGCCGCGCATCCGGCTCGGCCGTGATCTCGCGCAAGGCGACCGAGACCGCGGCCGGGCGCAGCCGCGCCACCAGCGCGCGCTGCTCGGCAGGACTGTAGCGGCCCACCGCCTCGGTGGTGATCTGCACTGCCATATCGGGCACCGCGCGGGCCAGTTCGGCGATCAGCTCGGCATAGAGCCCGGCGTCCAGCACATGCCGGCCCTCGGCGTCCCGGACATGGGCATGGATGCCGCCTGCGCCAGCCGCATGGCACGCCCGCGCGCAGCCGACGATCTCGGGGATGGTGACGGGCAGGGCGGGGTGGTCCGCCTTGCCGCGCCGCGCGCCGTTCGGCGCGACCATGATCCGCGGCAGGCTCATGCCGCCAGCGCCCCGCGGATCGCGCCCGAAAGCTTGCCGACCAGCTCGTCGATCTGCGCGTCCTCGATGATGAAGGGCGGCGCCAGCAGGATGTGGTCGCCGCGCTGCCCGTCGATGGTACCGCCCATCGGATAGCAGATCAGCCCGGCCTCGAAGGCCAGCTTCTTGATCTGTGCATGCAGCTTGCGCGCCGGGTCGAAGGGGGTCTTGCCGGCGCGGTCCTCGACCAGTTCGATGCCGCGGAACAGCCCGCGGCCGCGGATGTCGCCGACATGCGGATGCTGGCCGAACTCGGCCCGCAGCGCCGCGTCGAGCTTGGCGCCCTGTTCGCGCACCCGCGCCAGCAGGCCGCGCCCCAGGATGGCGTCCAGCACCGCCCCGGCCGCCGCCGCCGCCATCGCATGGCCCATATAGGTATGGCCATGCTGGAAAAAGCCCGAACCCGCCGCGATGGCACCGTAGATGCGCCCCGAGGCCAGCAGCGCCCCGACCGGCTGGTAGCCGGCGCCCAGTCCCTTGGCGATGGTGATCATGTCGGGCGCGACGCCGTCCTCCTCGCAGGCGAAAAGATGGCCGGTCCGTCCCATGCCGCACATCACCTCGTCGAGGATCAGCAGCACGCCATGGCGGTCGCAGATCTGGCGGATGCGCTTCAGATAGCCGGGCACGGCGGGCACCGCGCCGGCGGTCGCGCCTACAACCGGCTCGGCGATGAAGGCCATCACCGTCTCGGGGCCGAGGCGGCGGATCTCGGCCTCCAACTCGTCGGCGGCGCGCTGGCCGTAGGCCTCCTGCGTCTCGTCCTCCTGCCGGTCGCGATATTCGTAGCAGGGCGCGATATGGCTGGTCTCGACCAGCAGCGGCGCGAATTGCGCCCGCCGCCAGGCATTGCCGCCCGCCGCCAATGCGCCCAGCGTATTGCCGTGATAGCTCTGCCGCCGGGCGATCACCCGGTGCCGCTGCGGCTGGCCGATCTCCAGGAAATACTGCCGCGCCAGCTTGATCGCTGCCTCGACCGCCTCGGAGCCGCCCGAGACCAGATAGACCCGCTCGATCCCCTCGGGCGCATGGGCGGCCAGTGCGTCGGCCAGCGATTCGGCGGGCTCGGAGGTGAAGAAGCCGGTATGGGCAAAGGCCAGCGCATCCAGCTGCGCATGCAGCGCGGCGCGCAGCCCGGCATCGGAATGGCCAAGGCAGGACACCGCCGCCCCGCCCGAGCCGTCCAGATAGCGTTTCCCAGAGGAATCAATGATGTAGCAGCCTTCGCCGCGTGCCGCCACCGGCAGCACCCCCTTGGTCGTTCGTCCGAAAACATGTCCGGGCATCGCGACTCCATCCTTTCATGGGCCAGTGATCGGCAAATCTAATTGCATTGTTTGGTGATTTATGCAAATAAATTTGCGAGCGCGGTGCCGGTCTCTCGGTGCCGTTCCACAGGGAGAAAGAACAAATGAAGACGCTTTTCGCATTCGCCGGCGCTGCCACCCTGGCCCTGGGCATCGGGACCGCCGCCATGGCCGAGGATCTGGTCGTCGCCACCGACACCGCCTTCGTGCCCTTCGAGTTCAAGGAGGGCGACAAGTATGTCGGCTTCGACATCGACCTCTGGGATGCCATCGCCACCGAGATCGGCGTCACCTATAAGCTGCGGCCGATGGATTTCGCCGGCATCATCCCGGCCTTGCAGACCGGGCAGGTGGACGTGGCGCTGGCCGGCATCACCATCAAGCCCGAGCGGCAGGAAGTCATCGACTTCTCGGACGGCTATTACGACAGCGGCCTGATGCTGATGGTGCCGGCCGACAGCGAGGTCGCCAGCCATGCCGACCTGGCCGGCAAGACCCTGGCGGTCAAGACCGGCACCTCGTCCTCGGACTATGCCGAGGAGAACTTCAAGGAAACCACGCTGCGCAAGTTCCCCAACATCGACAACGCCTATCTGGAGCTGCGCACCGGCGGCGTCGATGCGGCCATGCATGACACGCCGAACGTGCTTTACTACATCGCCACCGCCGGCGGCGGCCAGGTCAAGGCCGTGGGCGAGCAGATGATGGCGCATGAATACGGCATCGGCTTTCCCAAGGGCAGCGAGCTGACCCCCAAGGTCAACGAGGCGCTGGCCAAGCTCAAGGCCGACGGGCGCTACGAAGCGATCTACGAGAAATGGTTCGGCACCAAGCCCGCCGAGTGATCGTTCCGGGCGGCCAGCGCGGGTGACGGGGACCGATCCGTCCCCGTCCGTCCGGCCGTATCCTGTCCTTTCCGCGTCACGGAGGTCTTCCCTTGGAAGTCGATTGGTCCGTCGTTCCCGGCTTCTTGCCGCAACTTCTCGCCGGCGCCCGCGTCACCATCCTCATCGCGCTGGCCGGTCTGGTCGGTGGCACCGTCCTCGGGCTGATCGCCGGGCTGATGCGCGCCTATGGCGGCGTCATCCTGAACGCCATCGCCTTCGCCTATATCGAGGTGATCCGGGGTACGCCGATCGTGGTGCAGGTGATGTTCCTGTATTTCGCGCTGCCGGTGCTGGCCGGGGTGCGCATCGACCCGATGACCGCCGCGATCCTGGCCATCGTGGTCAATGCCGGCGCCTATATCGCCGAGATCGTGCGCGGCGCCTTCCTGTCGATCCCGCGCGGCCTGACCGAGGCGG
The DNA here is from genome assembly GCF_008824185.1 of Paracoccus pantotrophus. Taxonomy (NCBI): domain Bacteria; kingdom Pseudomonadati; phylum Pseudomonadota; class Alphaproteobacteria; order Rhodobacterales; family Paracoccaceae; genus Paracoccus; species Paracoccus pantotrophus. Next base: position 433,950 of record NZ_CP044425.1, on the reverse strand, counting down.
GGCTGGCCATGGGCCTGCCGCAATGGAAGGTGCTGACCCATATCGTCGGTCCGCTGGCCTTTCGCCGGCTGATCCCGCCCCTGGGCAACCAGTTCATCGTCTCGCTCAAGGACACCTCGCTGTTCATCGTGATCGGGGTGGGCGAGCTGACCCGTACCGGGCAGGAGATCATGGCCTCGAACTTCCGCGCCGTCGAGATCTGGACGGCGGTGGCGGTGCTTTACCTGGCCATGACCGGCGTCCTGACCTTTGTCCTGCGGCTGATCGAAAAACGCATGAGGATCCTGTGAGCATCATCGAGTTTCGCAAGACCTCCAAGCACTTCGGCGACCTGAAGGTGCTGGACGAGGTCGATCTCTCCATCGAGACCGGCGAGGTGGTGGTGCTGATCGGCCCCTCGGGCTCGGGCAAGTCCACGCTGCTGCGCTGCATCAACGGGCTTGAACAGATCACCGGCGGCGACCTGCTGGTGGACGGCATCTCGGTTCGCGCCGGGGCCAAGCAGCTGCGCCGCATCCGGCAGGAGGCCGGGATGGTGTTCCAGCAGTTCAACCTGTTCCCGCAGATGACCGCCTTGCAGAACGTGGCCTTTGGCCCGCGCAAGGTGCGCGGCCTGCCGCGCGCCGAGGCCGAGGCGCAGGCGATGCGGCTTCTGGAAAAGGTCGGGCTGGCGGCGCGTGCCCATCATCCGCCCTCGGCGCTGTCGGGCGGCCAGCAGCAGCGCGTGGCCATCGCCCGGGCGCTGGCGATCCGACCCAAGGTCATGCTGTTCGACGAGCCGACCTCGGCGCTCGACCCCGAGCTGAAGCAGGAGGTGCTGAACGTCATGCGCGAACTGGCGCAGGAGGGCATGACCATGGTCGTCGTCACCCATGAGATGGGCTTCGCCCGCCAGGTCGGCACGCGGCTGATCTTCATGGAACATGGCAAGATCTCGGTGGACGGCGATCCGGTCCAGACCATCGCCAACCCGCCCAACGACCGTCTGAAGGATTTCCTGCAACATGTCTGAGGTTTCGACCGCGCCCGGGCTGGGCTGGCTGCAACTGGCCGGCACCCCGCATCAGATCGGCGTCGCGCTTGGCCGCGCCGGCCGCGCGGCGGTGCGGCGGCACCTGTCCGGCCATCCGCTGTGGCAGGAGGTCAACGCCGCCGCCCATGCCCCCCGCCTTGCCGCCATGGCCGCGGCGACCCGTGTCCGCTTTCCGCGCATCTGGCAGGAAATCGAGGGGCTGGCCGAGGGGCTGGGCCTGCCGGTGGCGCAGGTCTTTGCCTGGAACTGCCGCGGCGACCTGCTGGCCTCGGTCCCGGACGGCTGCACCACCGTCATGCTGCCGGGCCCCGAGCCGCTGCTGGCGCATAACGAGGACGGGCTGCCCTGCTTTCGCGGCGCCTGCTTCATCGCCGAGGCCCGGCCCGAGGCCGAGCCGGGCTTCCATGCCTTCTGCTATCCCGGCTCGATCCCCGGCCATACCTTTGCCTTTACCGGCGCCGGGCTGGTGCAGACGGTGAACAACCTGCGCCTGACCGGGGTCGAGGCGGAAATCCCGCGCATGGTGCTGGGCCGGGCGGTGCTGGCCTGCCCGACGCTGGCGGCGGCGCTGGAGGTGCTGGCCGATGCGGCCTCGGGCGGGTTCCATTTCGCGCTGATGCAGCGCGGTGACGGGCGCATCCTGTCGGTCGAGTTCGGCGGCGGCGCGATGTCGCGGCGCGAGATCGTCGCCCCGGCGCTGCATGCCAATCACGCGCTGCACCTGCCGCGCGGCCTTGACGGCCAGATCGTCACCGCGTCCTCGGGCGACCGGCAGCGGCGCGGCGATGCGCTGGTGGCGGCGGGCGCGGCTCCGCTGGCGATCCTGCGCGATACCGGCGGCGAGGGGCTTCCCATCCGGCGCGATGCGGAGGATGATCCCGACGAAGAAAACACCCTCGGCACCGCGATCCTGCGCCTGACCGTCCGGGGGCTCGATTGGAGCATCCATGACCGCGCCACCGGACCCGCCCGCTACAGCGGCACCGCCTGAGACCCTGCAAGAGCTGCGCGCCCTGGCCGTCGCCATCGCGCAGGGCGAGGGCGGCATCTCGCTGGGGGCCAAGGCGCGCGGCGCGCTGTCGCGCATCCTGGACCTGACCGGCGATCCGGTGCTGCTGTCGATCACCACGCTGGCCGAGCGGCTGGAGGTCAGCCCCTCGACCCTGACCCGGCTGGCGCATTCGCTGGGCTACTCCGGCTTTCCCGGTTTCCAGCAGGTTCTGCTCTCGGCCTCGATGAGCGCGCCGGGGGCGTTCTATTCGCGCCGGGCGGCTTCGGCGCTCGAGGGCGGCAGTTCGACCCGCGCCCGCGCCGCGCGGCTGTGCCGCGAGAACCAGGCCAATATCGACCGGTTCATCGAACAGTTCGACGAGGCCGCCTTCGATATGGCGGCCGAGATGATCATGGCGGCGCCGCGGGTCGTGGTTCACGGCATCCGCCAGTTCCATTCCATCGCCAGCTTCCTGGTCTATGGGCTGCGCATGATCCGCTCGGACGTGGCGCTGCTCGATGCGAACGGGCTGGGCATTGCCGAGGGGCTGGCGCTGCTGGGCGAGGGCGGGGTGCTGATCTCGACCAGCTGCGCGCCCTATTCGGCGCAGGTGGTCGAGGTCGCGGCCGAGGCGCGCAAGCTTGGCATCGGCACCGTGGCCCTGACCGACCGGACCGATTCGCCGCTGGTGCAAAGCTCGCGCGCCGCGATCCTGGTCGCGCATGAGACCAGCTTCCTGTCGAACAGCATCGGCGCCTTTACCGTCGCCGTCGAATGCCTGGTCAACGCCTGCGCCGCCACCCGGCCGGCGGCCGCGCGCCGCGCCCTGCGCGAGCGCGACAGGATGATCGAAAGGCTGCGCGTCGAAATCGGCTGATCCGGTCCGGCGCGCGCGCCGCCGTCAGGCCGGCTCGTTCTCGCGCCGCAGCGCCGGCAGGCCGACGCCGGTGGCGTCGAAGCCGCCATCCACCGCCAGCGTCTGCCCCGAGACGAAGCTGGCCTTCTCCGAGCACAGGAACACGATGGCCTCGGCGATCTCGCGCGCCTCGCCATAGCGGTTCAGCGGGATGGCGTCGTAATAGGCCGAGATGATCTCGGGCGCATGCACCGCCATGGCCAGCTTGGTCTTGACCGGGCCGGGGGCGACGCAGTTGACGCGGATGCCATGCTCGCCCAGTTCGGCGGCGAATTGCTTGGTCAGGTGGATCACCGCCGCCTTCGAGGTGCCATAGGCCACCCGCAGCGTCGAGGCCCTGAGCCCGGAAATCGAAGCGATGTTGACGATGGCGCCGCCGGTTTTCGCCAGTTCCGGCGCCGCGGCCTGGGTACACAGGAACACGCCGTCCAGATTGGTCGCCATCACCTCGCGCCATTCCTCGAAACTGGTGCGGCCCGCGCGCGAAAACAGCGCCACGCCCGCGTTGTTGACCAGCGCATCGACGCGGCCAAGGCCGGCGACGGTCTCGGCCACCATGCGCTCGACCTGGTCGGGGTCCGAGACATCGGCCTCGACCGCCAGCACGTTCTCCATGCCCTCTGCGACCCGGTGCAGTTCCTGGGTGTCGCGGTCGACCATGGCGACGCGCCAGCCCTGTTCCAGGAAGATCTCGGTGGCGGCCAGGCCGATGCCGCGGCAGCCCCCGGTGACGATGGCGGTTTTCATGGCGTTTCCCCTGTCGGTTCGATGATGAGTTCCAGCGTCACGCCGACGGGGTTCGCGCCCCGTTCCAGCGTGCCGCGCGCGATATGGCCGTCGATGTCCACAACCTCGATCGGCACATGCGCCGTGCCCCGGGCCAGCCGCGCGCCGTCCAGCCGCAGCTCGGTGGCCAGGCAGTCCATGCGATGCCCCTTGGCGAAGCGGATATGGTCGATGCTGCCCACGCCATGCAGCCGCGCCGTGGCGATGCCGTGCCGGGCGGCCAGCGTCTCGATGGCTGTGATCACATCCTCGCCCGGCAGGATGCGGGCGAAAAGGCCGGGGCCGTCACCGCCGCCCTGCGGGGTGAACAGGGTGAAGGCGGTTTCCTCGTCGGGCAGCGCCTCGAACCATGTCTCCGCCGCGCCCAGCCCCTCGACCGCCACGTCCTCGGCAATCACCGCATCAAAGGGCAGCAGGTGGCCCATCGCGACCTCTCGCCCGTCCGACCAGATGCCGTGGCAATGCAGGAAGGGCGCGCCGTCCTTCCTGCCGACCGTCGCGGTGGCGCTGTCGAGGGTCCAGCGGCCGGCGGGCGCATGGGTGTCGGAATACCAGGCCGCGTGCAGCCCGTCGGTCGACAGCGCCGGCAGGACATAGCGCATCGGCGCGCAGGCAAGGCCCGCCAGCGAGACGACGCCACCCTTGCAGCCGTGATCGGCGAACAGCTCGCCCACCGCCTGCATCACCGTCTGCCCGGCGCGCAGTTGCCCATGGACGGGACGCAGCGCGGCGCGCCGGGCCTGCACGCGCTCGACCGCGCGGGGGCCGGGATGGACCATGTTCATGCCGGGGCCTGCTCCAGCAGGCCGCGCGCCTCCAGCTCCTCGCGGATCATCTTCTTGGTGATCTTGCCATAGGCCGATTTCGGCAGGCCGTCCCAGAACAGGAAGCGCCTGGGCAGCTTGTAGCGCGACAGTTTCGGTGCAAGGAATGCCGCCAGCTCCTCCTCGGTCACGGGGGTTTCGGCCACGCAGACCGCCCAGCCGACCTCGCCCCAGAGCGGATCGGGCACGCCTAGCACCGCGACCTCGGAAATGGCGGGATGGGTCAGGATCTTTTCCTCGATCTCGCGCGGATAGACGTTCGAGCCGCCCGAGATGAACATGTCCGACTCGCGCCCGGTGATATACAGGAACCCCGCCTCGTCCATATGGCCCAGGTCGCCGGTGCGGAACCAGCCGTCGCGGAAGGCCTTCGCATTGGCCTGCGGGTTCTGATAGTAGCCGGCAAAGACTGCCGGGCCGATCACGCAGATCTCGCCGGTCTGGCCGGGCGGCAATTCGCGGCCCTGGTCGTCCTGGATCTGGATCTCGATGCCGGTGCGGGCATGGCCGCAGGTGCCGATGCGGGCGGTCGGGCCGTCCTCGGCCTCGTGCAGATGCGCGGGCAGCACGGTGATGTTGCCGGTGCATTCGCCCAGGCCGAAATATTGCACCAGCACCTTGCCCAGGACGCGCAGCGCCTTTTGCTGGTCCACGCGATACATCGGCGCTCCGGCATAGATCACGTAGCGCAAGGACGAGGTGTCGGCCGTCTCCGTCGCCGGATGCTCGACCAAGAGCTTCAGGATCGTCGGCACGGTGAACATGGTGGACACCCGCCATGCCCGCACCAGATCCCAGACCTGCGCCACGTCGAAACGCTCGGTCGGCAGCAGCACGGTTTTCACCCCGCGCGCCACCTGGGTCAGCTGGTGTACGCCCGCGCCATGCGACAGGGGCGCCACGACCAGCGAGGCGTCGTCTCTGGTCAGGCCCGGCATCAGGTCGGCCAGGTGGTTCGTGACCACGAAACCCATCTGGCCGTGGGTCAGCACCGAGGCCTTGGGCCGGCCGGTGGTCCCCGAGGTGAAGAAGAACCAGCAGGGATCGTCGCGATCCACCGCCGCCACCTGCGGGCGGCTTCCCATATGCTCGGCGGTGATGGCCTGCACCGAGGGGCCGAAACCGGCCTGCCCGAAGACCAGCGTGGTCACGCCGCAGGCGGCGGCGTGATCGGGAAAGGCGGCATTGCAGAACATCAGCGTCGCGCCCGAGGATTCGGTCAGCCAGGCCACTTCCTCGGGCGTCTGGCGGAAGTTCGCGGGCACCCAGACGCCACCCGCGCGCCAGGTGGCGAACATGGCCTGCATCATCTCCATGCAGTTCTGCGACTGGCACATGACCCGGTCGCCCTTGCGCAGGCCAAAGCGGGTCTGCAGCGCATGGGCCAGGGCGTCGGCGCGGGCCTCGAACTCGGCCCATGTCCAGCGCGCCTCGCCCATGACCAGCGCGATGCCGTCCGGGTCGCGCCGCGCGGCCTGGGTCAGGAAGGTGGCAAGATTCATTACCCGGGTCGAGACCGGGGTCACGCCGCCAGCCGGGTCGGTGGCGGGTTCGGTCATTTCACCCGCTCCAGGATCGAGCAATAGCTGGCGACCGCGGCGCCGCCCATGTTGAAGACCCCGCCCAGGCTGGCGCCCGGCACCTGCATGGCGCCGGCATCGCCGGCCAGCTGCATGGCGACCATGACATGCTGCGAGACGCCGGTGGCGCCGATGGGATGGCCGCGCGATTTCAGCCCGCCCGAGGGGTTCACCGGCAGCGCGCCGTCGAACCGGGTCACGCCGTCGCGGATGACGCGCCAGCCCTGGCCGCGCGGGGCCAGGCCCATGGCCTCGTATTCGATCATCTCGGCGGTGGTGAAGCAGTCATGCGTCTCGACCAGCGACAGGTCCGTGATGCCCAGGCCCGCCTGCTCCAGCGCCGCAGCCCAGGCCCGGTGCGGGCCGTCGAAGGCGATGGGATCGCGCCGCGACAGTGCCAGCAGGTCGCCGGCCTGCGCACGGGCGCGGAAGCGGATGGCGCGCTGCAGGTCGGCCGCCAGTTCGGGCGCGGCCAGCACCAGCGCCGCCGCCCCGTCCGAGACCAGCGAGCAATCCGTGCGCCTGAGCGGCCCGGCGACGCGCGGGTTCTTGTCCGAGATGGTGTTGCAGAAGGCGAGGTCGAAAGGCTTCTGCATATGCGCATAGGGGTTGCGCATGCCGTTTTCGTGGTTCTTGGCGGCGATCATCGCCAGTTCCTCGGACCGGTCGCCGTGGCGCTGGAAATAGCTCTCGGTGATGCGGCCGAAGACGCCGGCGAAACCGCCGGGGATCTCGCCCTCCTCGGGGACGTAGCTGGCCGACAGCAGGATGTCGCCGACCTGGTCGCCGGGCGTCGCGCTCATCTTCTCGGCGCCGATGACCAGGGCGACCTTGCCGCGCCCCGAGGCGATGAAATCGGCCGCCGCATAGAGCGCGGCCGAGCCGGTGGCGCAGGCGTTTTCCGTGCGCATGAAGGGCACGCCCGCCAGCTCCGGCGTGCCCATGGCGACCAGCGCGCCCTGGAAATCCTGGCGCGAGAAGCCGTTGTTGTAGACGCCGACGAAGATGCCGTCGACGGCATCGGGCGGCAGGCCGGCATGGTCCAGCGCCGGCCGCGCCACCTCGGCCATCAGGGCCAGCGTGTCGGGGGCCTCGGACTTGCCGAATTTCGTATGCGCCCAGCCGACGATCAGCGGATCACTCATGCGATGTTCCTTTTCGGTTGCGTGTCCAGCGCGGCCAGGCGGGCTTCGACCCGCCGCGCCTCGCGATGCAGCAGGGCGGCCAGTTCGGCCTGCCGCGCCGCGCCCATGCGGTTCTCGATGGCGGCGATGGAAAGCGCGCCGGCCGGCCGCCCGTCGGGCCACAGGATCGCCACCCCCAGGCCCCAGGATCCCGGCACCACCCGGCCGGGGTTCAGCGCGTGCCCGGCCGCGCGTGCCCCTGCCAGATCCTCGGCCAGCGCGGCGGCAAGGCCGGGGGCCAGCGCCTCGGCCAGGGGCGCCACGCGGCGCAGCAGCGCGTCGCCCTCGGCCACCGGCAGGGCGGCGAGGATCGCCAAGGCGCCCGCGCCGACGCCCGCGGGCTTGCGGTCGCCGCGCATCAACGCATGGGTGCGGATCGGGAAATCGCCCTCGATCCGTTCCAGGCACAGGGTATGGTCGCCCTGCGGCACGGTCAAAAGCAGGGTGTCGCCGGTCTCGCGCGCCAGCCGCAGCATCGGGTCGCGGGCGTGATGCAAGATGCCGTGGCGCTCGGCGGCGAAGCTGCCCAGCAGATAGGCCTCGGGGCCCAGGTGATAGCGCCGGGTTTGGCGGTCCTGCTCGACCATGCGCGCCGCGGCCAGCGCCAAGAGCAGCCGCCGCACCGTGGGCCTTGCCAGCCCCGAGGCGGCGGCCAGCTGCCCCAGCGCCAGCCCCGCATCGCCGCCCCTGCCGACCAGCGACAGCAGCGACAGCGCCCGCGCCACCGCCTGCGCGCCGCCGGTCGTTTCGGGGGCGGGCGCGTCCGTCATCAGGCCAGCTTCCGGCCGATGGCGGCTTCCAGGATCTCCCATGCCTCGTCGCCATAGGTCTTTTTCCACTCGGCATAGAAGCCCGCCTCGCGCAGCTTGCCCTCGAAGGGCTGCGGATCCACGTCGTTGAAGACGAAGCCGTGGCTTTCCAGATCGCCGCGCAGGGTGGCGTTCAGCGCCATCACATCCTCGCGCTGGCGTTCCGCGCCGGCGTTGAAATGCTTGGCGATGGCCTGCTGCGCGTCCTCGGGCAGGGCGCCCCAGGCGCGGCGGTTGCCCAAGAGCCAGAACCCGTCCCACATGTGGTTGGTCATGGACAGGTATTTCTGCACCTCCCACAGCTTGGCGACCTTCATGATCGCCAGCGGGTTTTCCTGCCCGTCCACGATGCCGGTCTGCAGCGCGGTATAGACCTCGGCGAAGTTGATCGAGGCGGGCGCGGCGCCGAAGGCCGAGAACAGCGAGGTCCAGAGCGGGCTGACCGGCACGCGGATCTTGAAGCCCTGCAGATCCTCGGGCGTCTGGATCGGCTTGGTCGAGGTGGTGGTCTGGCGAAAGCCATTGTCCCAGATCTTGTCCATCACCACCAGGCCGGCATTCTCGATCTGGCCGCGGGCATAGGCGCCCAGCTCGCCGTCCATCGCCTTCCACACCGTGTCGTAGTCGGGGAAGGCGAAGCCCACGCCGTTGATCGAGGCGTTCGGCACCAGCGTGGACAGGATCACCGGCGAAAGCTGGAAGAACTCGACCCCGCCCGAGCGCAGCTGGCCCAGCACGTCGGTATCGGCGCCCAGCTGGTTCGAGGGGAAGATCTGGATATCCACCGCGCCCGAGGTTTCCTCCAGGATCGCCTTGACCGCCTCGGCCAGCCGCACGTTGCTGGGATGCTCGAGCGGCTGGTTGTTCGCGATCTTGTAGCTGAACTCGGCGGCGCGGGCGGCGCCCGGCCGGATGAAGGGCGCGGCAAGCGCCCCTGCGGCGGCACCCATCAGGACGCTGCGGCGGGTGATGGTCATGGTTTCCTCCTCCCCGAGGGTTGTTGACGTCAAAGCAAGGCGGTCGAGAACCAGGGCACGGCGGCGATGGCCAGCAGGCCGACCAGCAGCGCCGCCAGATAGGGCCAGATCCGGCGCATGACCTGGTCGGCGGGCACGTTGGCGATCTTGCAGGCGATGTAGAAGCCGATGCCGATGGGCGGGGCCATCAGGCCGATGTTCATCGCCGTGACGATGACCATGGCGTAATGGATGTCGTGGATGCCCAGGCCGCGGGCGATGGGGAACATGATCGGCGCCAGAAGCACGATGGCCGGCAGCCCCTCCAATACGCAGCCCAGGATCAGGAAGATCAGGATCGAGGCCAGCATGAACACCACCCAGCCGCCCGGCAGGCCGGTGACGACGGCCATCAGGTCGCGGGCGAAGCCCGATTGCGTTAGCGCCCAGGCCATTGCGGATGCCGCGCCCAGGATCAGCAGGATCGCGCCCGACATGGCCGCGGTCTCGACCAGCATGGTGCCCAGCTTGCGCAGCGGGATGCCGCCATAGAGCACGACGCCGATGACGAAGGCATAGACCACGGCGATGGTCGAAACCTCGGTCGCCGTGGCGACGCCGCCGCCGACCAGGCTGCGGATCATGAAGGGCAGGACCAGCGCCGGCGCCGCGATCAGCGCGGTCCGGCCGATCAGCGGCAGGGTGGCGGCGCGTACGCCCGACATGTCCTCGGCCCGCGCCTTCCAGCGTGCCAGCACCGCCAGCACGACCAGCAGCACCATGGCGATGACGAAGCCCGAGGTGAACAGCCCGGCGATGGACACGCCCGCGACCGAGCCCAGCACGATCAGCACGATCGAGGGCGGCACCGTATCGGCCATGGCCGCGCCGGTCGCGAGCAGCGCCGTCATCTCGGGCGCGGAATGGCCGCGACGGCGCATTTCCGGGAAAAGCGCAGGCGCCACCGTCGCCATGTCCGACACCTTCGAGCCGGAAATCCCCGAGACCAGGAACATCGAGCCCAGCAGCACATAGCTCATCCCCGCCTTGACGTGGCCCAGAAGCGAGGCGAGGAAATTGACGATGGCCTTGCCCATGCCGGTGGCGTCGAGGATGCAGCCCAGCAGCACGAAGACCGGCACCGACAGCAGGATCAGCGAGGACATGCCCTCGTCGATGCGGCCCATCATCACGAAGATCGGCGCGTGGCTGGCGAAGGTCAGATAGGCCAGCGTCCCCAGCGCGAAGCAGAAGGCGATGGGCACGCCGATGCACAGCAGCACCGCGACCAGCAGGCCCAGCCAGATCGGCAGGTTCCAGTTGCCGATGGACAGAAGCGCCGGCCGCGCGAACCACATCAGCGCCACTGCCAGTGCCGTAATGGCCAGGGTCGCGGCGATGATGCGCCATTCGCGCGAGCGCAGGACCGAAAGCACCGCCAGCACCGCCATCAGCCCGATCCCGGCCGGCAGGGCCGAGGCGCGCCAGGACATCGGCAGTCCCAGCGCCGGCGACCTGACAAAGCTTTCCTCATAGGCATATTCCACCGCGACCGGCAAGAGCCGCAGCAGCAATACGCAGACCAGCACCTGACCCGCCACCTCGGCCACCCGCGCCAGCCGCTCGGGCAGCAGCGGCAAAAACACGGTCAGGCGCATATGCTCGTGCCGGTCCACCGCCAGCGCCGCGCCCAGCATCGCCATCCAGATGAAGCTGATGGACGCGACCTCGTCGCCCCAGATCAAGGGCTTGGTCAGCACATAGCGGAAGAACACGTTGGCCAGCACGGTGACGATCATCACCACCAGAAGGCCAGCGGCGGCGATCTCGACCGGGCGCATCCAGAACTCGGCGCGCTTGGGCTCGGCCAGTGCCTCGATGCCGCCCAGGGCCAGCTCGCCCTCGGGCGGGGTGTCGGTCAGTTGCATCGCATCCCTCCCATGGCGGCGGGCCTCCCCTCCCTGCTGATGATCCATGATATGGACATTACAGCTGCCGCGTTTTTGGGAATTTCTGGGCGATTCTTGACAAAGTGCAAGTGAAAATTGCCAGTTGCCGCGATTTTGGCGGTATTTGGCGATCCTTTGCAAATATGCCATTCTACATCATGGAACAAATCTCCGCTCGGGCAGCGAAAATGACAAGGGCCGCGCCGGCTTGGCGCGGCCGTTTCTGTCAGGGCTTGCGACTCGGCTCGAATCCGCCTTGCGCGGCGCGTCATCGGATGATGGGCTGGCCGTCGATGCGCAGGAAGGCAGCGAACAGGCCCCGCCTGCCCGGCCCACCCCGGACAGGATCCGGGCGGGGCGGACGGCACCGGGACCAGAGGGCGGTCCCTTACTCCGCCGCCAGCGCCGGGCTGTCGGCCAGGTCCAGCGTGCGCATCACCGCATCGACGCGCTGCTGGAAGACCTCGGGGCTGTTTGCTGTGGCCGCAACATAGAAATCCGGCCGGATCAGCACAAATTTCGCGTCGATCTCGTCGAACCAGCGCCTGTAGGTGCCCTCGGTGTCGATCACGGCGCAGCCGCCGCCGGGGGCGCAGAGCTGCACGCCGAACCCCTCGAGCAGGTCAAGCTGCGCCCGCTGCCTCGGCGTCAGCGCCGCCAGCGGATCGGCCTCGTGGCCGATCACCACCCAGCCCCGGCCCACGGCCTGGTCGAAGCGGTCGCGCCGGCCCTTGTGCTCGACCACGCCCTGCACCGACAGCTCGCCGGCATGGGCGCTGGCCGGGCACCAGGCGCCGGGGCCGAGATGGCAGATGTCGGTCGGCACCGGCCGTTGGCCGCGGGCCTGAAGCTCGGCGATCATGCGGGTGTCGCGCACCGCGGCCTCGGCCGCGTCGGCGATGCAGATGATGCGGCCCAGTTCCCGGCTGAAGTCGATGTAGTGGCAGGCATGATCCTTGCGCTCGCTGGTATAGCTGTCGAGCAGGCCGAGCCCTGCCTTGCCCTCGAGGATCAGGTCCAGCCGCCAGGCCATCGCCACCGCGTCGCGGATGCCGGCGCACATGCCCTCGCCGGCAAAGGGCGGCATCAGATGCGCGGCGTCGCCGCCGATCAGGCAGCGGCCCTTGTGCCATTGCTTCGCCCAGCGGGCCTGGAAGCGATAGACGGCGGCGCGCTCCAGCGCGGCATTCTCGGGGGTCAGGCCCCAGGGCTGCAGCAATTCCCACGCCTTTTCCGGGGTCTGCATCTCGGCCGCCGATTCGCCGGGCAGGACCATGAACTCCCAGCGGCGGCGGTCGGGCTGGCCGGGCAGCGGTGCCGGCCCGCCGGGGACGATGGTGGTCGGGCGGCTGGGGTCGCAAAGCTGCCATTGCGCCGGCTCATCCGGGTGCGCGGCGCAATAGTCGAATTTCGGCAGCATGTCGAGGATCAGCCAGTCGAAGAAATAGCCCTTGTCCTCGTTCTCGATGCCAAGCGCATGGCGCACGAAGCTGTTGGCGCCGTCGGTGCCGACGACGAATTTCGCCCGGATCGTCCGGCGCTCGCCATCCGGGCCGACCTCCTCGGGGTTCCGTTGCAGCGCCAGGGTGACGCCCTCGGCCTCCTGGTCCAGCGCGACGGCGTTCCAGCCGCGCATCACGGTGATTTCCGGCATGCCGGCCGCGATCTTCAGCAGGCGCTTTTCCAGCAGCGGCTGGTTGAACCAGTAGCGCACGCGCCAGCCGCTGGCCGACTGGCTCTGCCAATCCACGATCTGCAGGTTCTCGCCCCTGGCGTTGCGCCAGTAGTAAAGCTCGTCGTGATGGTTGATCGACGGGTCGGATTCGGCGTCGATGCCCAGCGTGGCCAGGATGCGCGCGATCTCGTGGTCGAAGGTCACGGCGCGCGGCAGGTCGTAATGCGTGCTCCAACGCTCGATCAGCGTGACGCGCTTGCCGCGCTGGCCCAGCAGGATCGCCAGCAGCGTCCCGACCGGACCGGCGCCGACGATGGCGACATCGGTGTCGATGGCTTGGGTTGATGGGGTCATGCTTGCTCCTCCCTGAAACGATTGCCGGGGGTTCCGGCCCGATCGCCCGCGCTCCCATGCGGGTGGATCGGTCGGCGGTGAATTTGTTCTAAAAATGAATTATCGTCAACTTTGATTATAATTCATATCGGCCGGAAGCTTGCAACGCATTGACTGGACGCTAAAAACTCTCCCACCGCCCGCGGCTTCTTGTCGCGCCGGCGGGGCGAGCCGCCCCTCGGCTTGAGATCCGATTCGTTTCCGAATATGGTTCGGGTTCGAATACGGAGCAGGGCATGGCCGAGGCAGGGATCCAGGGCGAGGGCCGCGTGGCGCGGCGCCAGCGGCGCAACCGGGCGGCGCTGATCAAGGCGGCGCGCGAGATCATGACCGAGAAGGGCACCGAGGCCGCCACCATGCTGGAGATCGCCGAACGCGCTGATGTCGGGGCGGGGACGATCTACAATTACTTCAGATCCAAGGACGAACTGGCCATCGCCGTACTCGAGGGGCTGATGCATGACCTGGGGGTCAGCATCCAGGCCGTCACCGACCGGTTCGAGGATCCGGCGCAGGTCTATGCCTTCGGCATCCGCACCGTGCTGGACGCTGCGACCGGCGATCCGCGCTGGCGGCAGATGCTGCGCCGTTCCGAGGTGATCGCAGATGCGCTGTTCCGCATGATGGGCCCCTTTGCGATCCGCGACCTGCGCCAGGCCTCGGCGGCCGGCCGCTTTCGGGCCGAGGACGCCGAGTTGACCTGGCGGCTGACCTGCCACGCGCTGATCGGCGCCAGCCTGGCGATCACCGAAGGCCAGCTTTCCCCCGCGGAAAGCGAGCGGATCGTGGCCCGCCTGCTCTGCATGGCCGGTCTGGACCTGGCCAGCGCCACCGAACTGGCAGGCCGGCCGCGCCCGCCGCTGCCCGGCCGCTAGCGCAGCACCCGGCGCAGCCCCTCCTGCACCCGGAGCAGCGCCGGCAGGTAGAGTGCGACCAGTTCCTCGGCCGAGGATTGCACCGCCGCCACCCCGGTATTCAGCGCCGCCACCACCCGGCCATGCGCGTTCAACAGCGGCACGGCAAGCGAGCGCAGGCCCAGCTCGACCTCCTGGTCGATCACCGCATGGCCGTCGTCGCGGGCTCGGGCGATGCGCGCCATGATCTCGTCCGGCGCGGTCAGGCTGTGGCGGGTGCGCGGCGTCAGGTCCGAGCGCTCGACGATGGCGCGCGCCTCGGGCTCGGGCAGGGCGGCCAGCAGCACCCGGCCCATCGAGGTGCAATGCGCCGGCAGCCGCGAGCCCGGCATCAGCCCGATGGACATCACCCGCCTTTGCGCCGCCCGCGCCAGATAGACGATCTCGGTATCATCGAGGATCGAGACCGAGGTGGATTGCCCGATCTGCTCGGACAGCTGGTCCAGCCAGGGCTGCACCAGCTGCGCCAGCGGCATCGCCGCCAGGGCCCCCATGCCCAGCCGCAGGATGCGCGGCGTCAGGGTAAAGAACTTGCCGTCGTAATCGGCATAGCCCAGCTCGTGCAGGGTCAGCAGGCAGCGCCTAGCCGTCGCCCGGTCCAGCCCCGTCGCCTCGGCCACCTCGGCGATGGAAAGCCGCGGCCGTTCCGCCCGGAACGCCTCGATCACGCCCAGACCCTTGGCCAGCGAGGCGATGAAATCGGTCTTGTTCACCATGCGCACAGGTTTTTACGCAGTTTGAACAAATGTCAACATCCGCACGAAATCTCTGGCCTCGCGGCGGCCATGCGCGCATGACATCCCCGGAACCCGCAGGAGGAGGTCATGGACAAACGCATCCCCAACCTGGCCGAGGCCGTCGCCGGCATCCCGGACGGCGCCACGGTGATGATCGGCGGCTTCGGCGGCTCGGGCGCGCCGATCGAGCTGATCCACGCGCTGATCGACCGCTACCTGGCCACCGGCAGCCCCAAGGATTTGACCGTCATCAACAACAATGCCGGCAACGGCCATGTCGGCATCGCCGCGATGATCGAGCAGGGCATGGTCCGCAAGATGGTCTGTTCCTTCCCGCGCTCGGCCGATCCGCGGGTCTTTACCGAGAAATACCTGGCCGGAGAGATCGAGCTGGAACTGGTGCCGCAGGGCACGCTGGCCGAACGCATCCGTGCCGGCGGGGCCGGCATCCCGGCCTTCTACACGCCGACCAGCTACGGCACCGACCTGGCCCGCGGCAAGCCGGTCGCCGAGTTCGACGGCCGTCCCTATGTGCAGGAACGCTGGCTCAAGGCCGATTTCGCGCTGATCAAGGCCGAGCTGGGCGACCATTACGGCAACCTGACCTATCGCATGGCGGCGCGGAACTTCTCGCCCTTGATGGCGATGGCGGCGGCGCGCACCGTCGCGCAGGTGACGCAAGCGGTCGCGCCGGGCGGCATCGACCCCGAGCATGTGGTGACGCCGGGCATCTTCGTCTCCGGCATCGTCGAGGTCGCCAACCCGGCGCAGGAAGAGGCGCTGAACCGCGCCGAGGCGGCCCATCCCCCCGCCCGTCCCCAGGAGGTGCAGGCATGACCACGCAGCTTTCCAACGCCCAGATCGCCTGGCGCGCGGCGCAGGACATCGCCGACGGCGCCTATGTGAACCTCGGCATCGGCTTTCCCGAGATGGTGGCCAAGTTCCAGCCCCCCGGCCGGCAGGCGGTGTTCCATACCGAGAACGGCGTGCTGGGCTTTGGCGAGGCCCCGCCGGCGGGCGAGGAGGATTGGGATCTGATCAATGCCGGCAAGAAGGCGATCACGCTGAAGCCCGGCGCGGCCTTCTTCCACCATGCCGACAGCTTTGCCATGGTGCGCGGCGGGCATCTGGACGTGGCGATCCTGGGCGCCTATCAGGTGGCGCAGAACGGCGATCTTGCGAACTGGTCCACCGGGCCGAAAGGCGTGCCGGCGGTGGGCGGCGCCATGGATCTGGTGCATGGCGCCAAGCGCGTCGCGGTCATCACCGACCATGTCACCAAGGACGGCAAGCCCAAGCTGGTCGAAGCCTGCACCCTGCCGCTGACCGGGGTGGGCTGCGTGACGCGGGTCTATACCTCGCTCGCCGTGGTGGACATCGAAGGCGGCCGCTTCGTGCTGCGCGAGAAGCTGGCCACGATTTCCCTTGACGACCTGCAAGCCGTGACCGGCGCGCGGCTGCATCTGGACGGTGCGGTCGGCGACCTGGTCGTGCCGGAGCTGTGACATGACCGACGTCTTCATCTGCGACTATATCCGCACGCCCATCGGCCGCTTCGGCGGCGCGCTCTCCCCGGTGCGGGCCGACGACCTGGGCGCCATCCCCTTGCGGGCGCTGATGGCCCGCCATGCCGGCCTGGACTGGCAGGCGGTCGACGATGTGATCTATGGCTGCGCCAATCAGGCCGGCGAGGACAACCGCAACGTCGCCCGCATGTCCGCGCTGCTGGCCGGCCTGCCGATCGAGGTGCCGGGCACCACGATCAACCGGCTCTGCGGCTCGGGCATGGATGCGGTGCTGGTCGCCGCGCGCCAGATCGCGGCGGGCGAGGCCGGGCTGATGATCGCCGGCGGCGTCGAGTCCATGTCGCGCGCGCCCTTCGTGCTGCCCAAGGCCGAGACCGCCTTTTCCCGCCATGCCGAGATCCACGACACCACCATCGGCTGGCGCTTCGTGAACCCGGCGATGCAGGCGGCCTATGGCACCGACTCGATGCCGCAGACCGGCCAGAACGTCGCCGACGACTACGGCATCTCGCGCGAGGCGCAGGACGCCATGGCGCTGGCCTCGCAGGCCAAGGCTGCGGCGGCGATCGCCAGCGGCCGGCTGGCGCAGGAAATCACCCCGGTGACGATCCCGCAACGCAAGGGCGATCCGGTGGTGGTCGATACCGACGAGCATCCCCGCGCCACCACGGCCGAGGCGCTGGCCAAGCTCAGGCCGCTGTTCCCGGACGGCTCGGTGACGGCGGGCAATGCCTCGGGGGTGAACGACGGGGCGGCGGCGCTGATCCTGGCCTCGGAGGCGGCGGCGAAACGGCACGGCCTGACGCCCATCGCCCGGGTGCTGGGCGGGGCGACGGCGGGGGTGCCGCCGCGCATCATGGGCATCGGCCCGGCGCCGGCGTCGCAGAAGCTGATGGCGCGGCTGGGGCTGACGGCAGCCGATTTCGACGTGATCGAGCTGAACGAGGCCTTCGCGGCCCAGGGCCTCGCCACGCTGCGCCAGCTAGGCATTGCCGATGACGACCCGCGGGTGAACCCGAACGGCGGGGCTATCGCGCTGGGGCATCCGCTGGGCATGTCGGGCGCCCGCATCACCGGCACGGCGGCGCTGGAACTGGCGCGGACCGGCGGACGGCGCTCGCTCTCGACCATGTGCATCGGCGGAGGCCAGGGCATCGCCATCGCGCTGGAACGGGTCTAGGCGGCTTCCGCCGCGCGGCGGCAGACGCCGGAGACAGCGAAAGCCCGGATCCGGGCCGTCATGGCCGCCTGCCACGGATGGCGGGCGGCAGCAATCCGCTGCGCAGCGACAGCTTGCCCCGTAGCCGCAAGGGTCGCGGTGCCCAACAGCCGCCTGAAGCGTATGGGTGCGCCGATCTGCGCGCCATGGCAATGGGTCAGCCCCATGCCTTGCCTGGCCTGCCTAGCCAGACGCGGCATCGGGATTTCGAAGGCGCCTTTTCCGCCGGGCGCGCTGCGCAAGCATGCGCCCGGTGGCCGGGGCTCAGCGCGCCAGCACCTGGCGCAGCACGCGGGCCAGTTCCGCCTCGGGCCGGGGAACAAGGCCGGTCGCGCGCCAGCAGACATGGTGGTCGGGGCGCACCAGCAGGCAGCCGTTATCCCTGATTTCCGAGGCGCGGGCCCAGTCGCCGCTGTGGTCGACATGGGCCCGGCGCGGGCCGATGACATGGGCGACCAGGTCGATGCCCAGGTCGCGCGCCACCCTGCCGGCCGCCTCGGCCCAGGCTTCGCCGCCAAGGCCGGTCAGCAGGGTGAAGCGGCCATGGCCGCACAGGTCCAGGGTCGAGACCTCGGCCCCGTCGTCGTGGCGATAAAGCCAGGCATGCGGCAGGCGGGCGCCCGGCCAGGTGGTCGGCTGGTAATGCAGCTCGGGGTCGAGCTGGAAGTCCGGCTCCAGCTGGTCGTCGGTCACGATGGCATCCGAGCGGTAGCGCTGGTTCATCTCGACGCCATGCGCGTCGAATTCGTATTTCTTGAAGGCGATGGCCTTGCGGATCGCCTCGCGCTGCAACTCGGCTTCGGGCGTGCCGTCGGTGCGGGCCTGCAGGTTCTTCTGCATCTGCACCGGGTCCACCCCCTCGGCCATGCCGAGCGCGGCAAAGATCGGGCCGGTCTCGGTGATCGACTGGTTGGCGCGGGTGACGATCTGCCTGGCCACCGGCGCGCGCTCGGCGTCATAGCTGTCCAGCAGCCGCTCGCCGGCCTGGCCCTTCAGCACCAGGGCCAGCTTCCAGGCCAGGTTGAACGCATCCTGGATCGAGGTGTTCGAGCCCAGCCCGTTCGACGGCGGATGCCGGTGGATCGCATCGCCCATGCAGAACACCCGTCCGTTCGAGGTCCGGGTGGCGTAAAAGTTGTTCACCGTCCAGGTGTTGGCGGACAAAAGCTCGATCTTCAGCTCGGGATCGCCGACCAGCTGGCGGGCGACGCCGGTGGCGAGTGCCTCGGTCACTTCCGGTTCGGGGCCGTTGATGTCATAGCCCCAGACGATCAGCCATTCGTTCCAGGGCCGCACCATGCGCACCAGCCCCATGCCGATGCCGCCGACATCGGCGCCGGGCTGCATCACCCAGTAAAGCACCGAGGGCCGGTGCGCGACGTATTTCGACAGGTCGGCCCGGAACAGGATGTTCATGCTGCCGCCCACGCCCATCCTGCCCTCGAAGGGCAGGCCGGCATGTTCGGCCACCAGCGACTTGCCGCCATCGGCGCCGACCAGGTATTTCGAGCGGATGGTGATCTCCTGTCCGGTCAGCCGGTCGCGGCAGGTGGTGGTGACGCCGGTCTCGTCCTGCTCATGGCGCAGGTATTCGGTGGACAGCCGCCCCTGCGTGCCGCGCGAACAGGCGGTCTTGAACAGCAGGGGCTCCATATAGGTCTGCGGCAGGTCGTTCATCCGGGTGGGCGAGGACATCAGGTGTTCGGCCTTGGACAGCGGATGGTTGCCCCAGGCCTTCAGCCGGCCGATTTCCTCGCCTGCCAGGCTTTCGCAGAAGATATTCTCGCCCATCAGCTCCTGATGGGTGGCGAACATATAGGCCTCGTCCTCGACCTCGCGGCCCAGGTCGCGCAGCACCTCCATGGTGCGCTGGTTGGTGATATGGGCGCGGGGCGTGTTGGCCAGCCAGCGATAGCGGTTCACCGCCATGTTGGCGATGCCGTAGGTCGACAGCAGCGCGGCGGTGGCCGAGCCGGCCGGGCCGGTGCCGATGATCAGCACATCGGTGGTGATATCAGTCATTCGAGGTCTCTCCTCCCAGAGGTTTCGTCGAAATGCGTGGCTGCGGGGCGGGCGGCTCAGCGGTCCGGCGCCTCGCCCGCCCAGGCGGCGGCCAGCAGCCGGCGCAGGGCGTCGCGCTCGACCGGGCGCGGGTTCCAATAGGGGTTGCGGGTGGCGATCTCGGCGGCGCGGTCCAGATCCGTTTCCTTCAGGCCCAGGTCGCGCAGCGCCAGCGGCGCGCCGCTTTCGCGGGCGAAGCGGTGCAGCGCCCGGCCGGGATCGGCATCGCCGAAGATCTCGGCCACCGGTGCCAGCAGCTCGGGCACCGCCTGCGCGTTATAGGCGATGGCATGCGGCAGGATCACGGCATGGGTCTCGGCATGGGGCAGGTCGAAGCTGCCGCCCAGCGTGTGGCAAAGCTTGTGGTGCAGCGCCATGCCGACCTGGCCCAGCACCGAGCCGCAAAGCCAGGCGCCATAAAGCGTCTCGCCCCGCGCCGCCAGGTCGCCGGGCGCGGCGATGACGCGGGGCAGGGCGTCGCGAAAGGCGCGCAGCCCCTCGACCGCCATCAGCGAGGTCAGGGGCGAGCGGTCGCGGGCGTAAAGCCCCTCGGCGGCATGGGCCATGGCATTGATCGCGCTGGTCACGGTCATCGCCACCGGCAGGGTGGCGACCAGTTCGGCATCGTAGAGGATGATCTCGGGCTGCACGCGGCGGTCGGTGATCGTGGTCTTCAGCCCGTTTTCGGTCTGACCCAGGATCGGCGTCGCCTCGCTGCCGGCATAGGTGGTGGGCACGACGATCTGCGGCAGGCCGGTGCGCAGCGCGATGGCCTTGCCGAGGCCGGTGGTCGAGCCGCCGCCCACCGCGACCAGCACGTCGGCGCCGATGCTGCGGGCCTGTTCGGTCGCCTGTTCCGAGACCTCGACCGGGGTGTGCATGACCGCGCCGGTGAAGCGGCCGGCCGCGCGGTCGCCGCAAAGCGCGGCAAATTCCTCGGCCATATCGGCCTGCTGCGGCGTGGTCAGAATCAGCGCGCGGCGGGCGCCGAGCGCGTCGATCTCGTCGGCGATGCTGTTGCGCACATTGCGGCCGAACCGCACCCGGACGGCCGGGCTTTGCGCGGTGAATTCCTCGCGGAAAAAGGACACGGCTATTCCTCCCTCGATCCTCATCGGGGGCAAGCTACACCGGGCAAAGACAAATATTGATCGGATGAATGGAGTATAATATAGCGATAAGTTATGAAAATAGACAGCGAACATCTGGAAATCCTGGCGGTGATCGTCGAAAAGGGCGGGCTGACCGAGGGGGCCGAGGCGCTTGGCAAGTCGCAGCCCTCGGTCTCGCGCAGCATGGCGCTGCTGGAAAAGCGCATCGGCATGCCGCTGTTCCAGCCCGGCCGCCGGCCGCTGCGCCCGACCGAACTGGGGCTGAGCCTGGCGCGCTTCGGTGCCCGCATCCGCGCCGCCAACCAGGAGGCGAGCCTGCTGGTCCAGCGTTTCCGCAAGGGCCATGCCGGGCGGCTGCGGGTCGGCGGCTCGCCGATCTTCATGGACGGCGTGGTCTCGACCATGATCGCGGATTTCCAGATGCGCCACCCCGAGGTGCAGATCGACCAGTCCTATGGCTATGTCGATACGCTGGAGGCGTCCTTGCGCAACGGCACGCTGGACATGGCGATCCTGCCCCTGCATCCCAGCCAGGTGCCGCCGGGGCTGGGCTTCATCCCGGTCCTCGCGGGCCGCAACGTGGTGGCGGCCCGCGCCGGCCATCCGCTGACCCGGCGCAAGGCCATCGCCCAGGCCGACCTGGCGCCCTATCCCTGGATCGCGCCGCCGGCGAACAGCCCGCTTTACCGTGACCTGGAGCGGGCGCTGAAATCCATCGGGCAGGAGGATTTCAACGTCAGCTTCTCGGGCGGCACGCTGGCCTCGATCCAGTCGGTGATGGCGGGATCGGATGCGCTGACCGTGCTGCCCTATTCGGTGGTGTTCCTGTCGCGCCGCAGCGTGCCGCTGGAGGCGCTGCCGCTGCGCATCGACCACCCCGAGCGGCAATTGGGCCTGCTGATGCCCGAGAACCGCCCCGGCCCCCCGGCCATGCGCCAGCTCATCGCCTTCCTGACCGAGGAATTCGCCCGGCTGACCGCGCGGATGGAACACGACCAGCAGGTGACGCGCCGGCGCGGCTGAGGGGGCTATTTCAGCGCCAGATAGGTTTCGGGGTCCAGCATGCCCACCCGCACCGCGACATCGAGGCCGCTGGCCTGTTCCAGCACCTGCCGCATGGTCCCGGCGACGGCGCGGATGCGCTCCGGCGTGCGCCCGCTGCGCGGCAGGATCAGCAGCTCGGCATTCACCTGCGGCTGGTCTGGCAGGCCCAGCACCGGCAGCGCGGCGATCTGGCAGGCGCTGGCCTCGACCGCCAGCCGCTCGCAGAGCAGGTCACGCAGCCGGGGCAGCGCGTCCTCGATGGCGGCGCGGCAGGCGGCGAGGCGGGTTTCGTCGATATAGATCTTGACGTTGGGCATGATCGGCTCAGGCGGGAACGAGGACGAAGTCGAAGGGCGAGCGCCAGAGGGTGTCGCCATCGACGCGCTGGAAGGGGGCGATCAGCGTCTCCTTGACGCCGAACACGGTATCGTCGGCGATATAGTCGTCCTCGGCGACGAAGGTATGGGTGACGACGCGCTGATAGCCCGGTGCCGTCACCATGTAATGCATATGCGCCGGCCGATAGGGATGGCGGCCCAGCTGGCCCAGCATCTGCCCGACCGGCCCGTCATCGGGGATCGGATAGCTGACCGGCTTGATGCCGACAAAGCTGTAGCGCCCGTCCGGTCCGGTGACGAAACGGCCGCGATTGTTCCATTTCGGCTGGATGCCCGGCTGCTGCACGTCGTAATAGCCGTCGGCATTGTCGGACCAGACATCGACGGTCGCGCCCTCGACCGGATTGCCGTCGAGATCCAGCACCCGGCCCTCGAACAGGCAGCTTTCACCCTTGCCGTCCAGGCTGATGCATGCGCCCATCTCGCGGATCGGCGCGCCCTCGACATGGAAGGGGCCGAAGACGGTGTTCTCGGTCGCGCCCTCGGGGCGGCGGTTGTTGATCGCATCGACCAGCATGGAGAATCCCAGCACGTCCGAAAGCAGGATGAACTCCTGCCGCTCGCCCGAGCAGATCCGGCCGGTGCGGGTCAGGAAGTCGATACCGATCTCCCATTCCTCCTGGGTCAGGGCGATTTCCTTGGCAAAGGCGTGCAGGTGTTTGACCAGGCAGGCCATTACCTCGGCCAGCCGGGCGTCGGTCGTCTCGCCCATGCGGGCGTTCACCGCCTCGACCGAGCCTGCTTCGGTGAAATAGGACATGATGCTTTCCTTTCGTGAATCTCAGGGCCGGACGGCCGATGCAGGGTCGGGGGCGCGGTGGCCCAGCGGCAGCAGCTCCAGCCCGGTGCGTCCGGACAGGCTGCCCCAGAGGCCGCGCCGGGCGAACAGCATGACCGCGATGCCGAACAGGCCCAGCACGATCAGATAGGCGCTGCCGTAATCCGACAGCAGCCGCTCCAGCGCATAGAACAGCACCACGCCGACGATGGGGCCGGGCAGGGTGCCGATGCCGCCGATCACCACCACGAACAGCACGAAGGCGGTCCAGTCCAGCAGCGAGAAGGCCGCGTCCGGGGTGATGCGGGTGATCTGGATGAACAGCAGCCCGCCGCAAAGGCCGGTGCCGAAGGCGGTCAGCAGAAAGACCAGCGCCTTGAGCCGCACCGGATCGACGCCCACCGCGCGCGCGGCCATGGCATTGTCGCGGATCGCCTGCAATCCCAGCCCCAGGCGCGAGCGCAGGAAGGCCCAGGACACGCCCAGCGTCACCAGCACCAGCCCCAGCGCCAGCCAGTAAAGCAGGATGTCGCTGGCCGCGGCGCTGGACACGCCCAGCCATTCCTTGACCGGCCCGACGCCCAGCATGTCGCGGGTGGTGCCCTTGGGCAGCGAGGTGCCGGTGCCGCCGCCAAGCGCCTTCCACTGGCCCAGGCCCAGCCGGGCGATCTCGGCCGCGACCCAGGTGCCGATGGCGAAATAGGCGCCGTTCAGGCGAAAGACGAAACAGGCCACCGGCACGGCCAGCGCCATGGCGACCAGCCCGCCCAAGAGCACGCCGGCCAGCGGGTCCAGCCCGAACAGGATGACGGCGGCGAACATGGTATAGGCACCGATGCCGACGAAGGCCTGCTGCCCGACCGAGACCAGCCCGGCAAAGCCCGCCAGCATGTTCCAGTTCAGCGCCAGCACCAGCAGGCAGAGGATGCCGAACAGATCCTGCACCATGGCGCGCGGGCCGATCAGCGGCACCATGGCCAGGACGGCTGCGGCAAGGACGGCGAGCGCCAGGGGGCGATATGCGGGAAAAGCGTTCTTCATCACGGCGCCCTTTCAGTCGATGGCTCGGGGGAACAGTCCGCGCGGGCGGACCATCAGGATCAGCACGAAGGCGACATGCCCGGCCAGGATCTGCCACTCCGGGTTGATCGCCGCGCCCATGGTCTGGGCCAGGCCGATCACCACGCCCCCGGCCAGCGTGCCCCAAAGACTGCCCAGCCCGCCGATGATCACCGCCTCGAAGGCATAGAGCAACCGCGCCGGCCCGATGGACGGGTCGAAATTCGCCCGCGTGCCCAGGTAGAGCGCGGCGATGGCGGCGACGACCAGGGCGATGCCGGTGGCCATGGCGAAGATGCGCTGCGGCCGGATGCCCATCAGCTGCGCCGTCACCGCATCGTCCGAGGTGGCGCGGAAGGCGCGTCCCAGCGCGGTGCGATAGAACAGCAGGTTGAGCCCCAGGATGACCGCGACCGCCGTGGCCAGGGTCATCACCGGCATGACGCCCATCTGCACCGGCCCGACCGCGACCGAGGCGGCCTCGACCGGCCCCGCCGCCAGCTTGCGGCTGTCGGCGGTGAAGGCGGCAAGCAGCCCGTTCTGGATCACCACCGACAGCCCGAACGTGACCAGCAGCGGCGGCAGGATGTCCTCGCCCAGCACGCGGTTCAGCAGGCGGGTCTGCAAGAGCCATCCCAGCGCGAACATCAGCGGCATGGCGATCAGCGCCGCGGCAAAGGGGCTCATGCCCGTCGCCGTGCCGAGGCCGAGGATCAGATAGGCGCCCAGCACGATCAGGTCGCCATGCGCCAGGTTCACCAGCCGCATGATGCCGAAGACCAGGCTGAGCCCGGCGGCGAAAAGCGCATAGAGCCCGCCCAGCAGCAGGCCCTGCACGATCGTATCCAGCGAAAACATCAGTGGGTCGCTCCGAAATAGGCGTCGTGGATGGCGTCGCGCGACAGCTCGCCCGGCCGGCCGGACAGGGTGATGCGGCCCTCCATCATGCAATGCACGTAATCGGCCACCTTCAGCGCCTGGCCCACGTCCTGCTCGATCACCACGATCGAGGCGCCGCCGGCGCGGATCTCGGGGAAGGCGGCATAGATCTCGCGGATCACCACCGGGGCGAGGCCGAGGCTGAGTTCGTCGCAGAGCAGCACGCGCGGATTGGACATCAGCGCCCGGCCGATGGCGACCATCTGCTGCTGGCCGCCCGACAGCGCCGTGCCGGGATGGTCGCGCCGCTCGCGCAGGGCGGGGAACAGGCGATAGACGCTTTCCAGGTTCCAATGCCCGGCGGTGCGGCGCGCATGGGCGCCGATCAGCAGGTTCTCCTCGACGCTGAGCGAGGGGAACAGCCGCCGCCCCTCGGGCACCATGGCGATGCCTGCCATCAGGATGTCGGGTGCGGCGGTGCAGGTGATGTCGCGCCCGTCCAGCCGGACGCGGCCGGCGCTGATGCGGGCGATGCCGGTGATCGCCCGCATCAGGGTGGTCTTGCCGGCGCCGTTGGCGCCGATGATGGCGACGACCTCGCCCGGTTCCAGCGCCAGGTCGACGCCGAACAGCGCCTGGAAATCGCCGTAATGCGCGGTCAGGCCGGACACCGACAGGATGGGGTCGCTCATGCCTCGGCCCCCAGGTAGATCTCGCGCACCTCGGGTGCGTTCATCACCGTGCGGACATCGCCCATCATCAGCAGCCGGCCGAAATTCAGTACGATCAGCCGGTTCACGACGCTGTTGAGCGCATGCAGCACATGCTCGATCCAGACGATGGCGGTGCCCTCGGCGTGGATGGCGCGGATGGTGGCGACCAGTTCGACGCATTCGGCATCGGTCAGCCCGCCGGCGATCTCGTCCAGCAGCAGCACCCGCGGCCGCGTCGCCATGGCGCGCGCCAGTTCCAGCCTCTTGCGGCTGAGCAGCGGCAACCCGCCTGCGGGACTGTCGGCCACGCCGGCCAGCCCGGTGCGGCGCAGGATGTCCATGCAGAATTCCGGCGCCTCGGCCGCCGCGAGCCCGCCGCCGAACCGCGCCGCGACCAGCAGGTTTTCATAGCCCGACAGGTGGCCGAAGGGCTGCGGGATCTGGAACGAGCGGCCGATGCCCGCCGCGCAGCGCGCCATGACCGAATCGGCGCTGACATCGCGCCCGTCCAGCAGGATCTGCCCGGCATCGGGCCGCAGGTTGCCGGTGATCAGGTTGAACAGCGTCGATTTCCCGGCGCCGTTCGGGCCGATGATGCCAAGCGCCTCGTCCGGTTGCAGATCGAAGCTGACATCGTCGGTGACCTTCAGCGCGCCGAAGCTTTTCGACACGGATCGCAACGAAAGCAGGGCCATCACGCCAAGGTCCGGAGGCTGTCGCCCAGCGGGATCTGGGATGCGAGAGCGTTCTCGACGATCACCAGGTCGAAGCTGCCGTCCTGCATGCGGCGCCATTGCCCGCCGACCAGCGGCGTCTTGGCGACGTTCCTGCGGGCGAATTCGGGCACGTTCTCCTGTCCCCAGGCGACGCGGCCGACCACGGTTTGCAGATCGGTGGCGGCGATGGCCTCGGCCAGCGCATCGCCGTCGGTCGGGTCGTCCGTGCGGCGGATGGCGTCGGCGGCGACCTCGAACTGCGCATGGACGAAGCCGGCGGGCTGGGTCCATTGCCGCTTCGCCGCCGCCTCGAAATCGCCGGCCAGTTCGCCTGCGCTCTGCCCGGTCAGCGACGAGCGGAACGGGTGCTGCGGCGACCACCAGACCTCGGCGGTCAGGTTGTCGCCCAGCTCGCCAAGCGCGGCGACGCTTTCGGGGAACAGCAACGCCTTGGCGACCGAAACCAGCTTGGGCCGGTAGCCCTGCTGCCGGGCCTGGGTCCAGAAGGTGGTGAAATCCGGCGGGATCGGGATGCCGACCAGGATCTCGGCCTGCGCCTGCTTGAAGGCGCTGATCTGGGCGCTGAAATCGTCGGTCAGGTTCTGGTAGCGGCCGGGATCGGTCAGCCTGTAGCCGGCCGCGGCCAGCGCCGGCGGCATGCCCACCGCCGAGGACCAGGCATTGCCGTCGCTGTCGTTGGGCCACAGCGCGCCGACGGACTTGTTGGTCTGAACGGCGTCCCACATGTTCATGAAGACCCGGACATTGTCCTCGAGCCCCCAAAAGAAGTGATAGACATAGTCGAATTCCTGCCAGCTGCCCGGATCGGCGGGGTTGCCCTGCTGGCCGATGAACCAGGGCTGCCAGGGCGCCACGGTCGAGATCACCGGGATCTCCTCGGATTCCGCCACGCTGCAGACCGGGTTGGTCGTCTCGGGGGTCGATGCCACCAGGATCAGGTTCACCTCGTCGCGGCTGATCAGCTCGCGCGCCACCTCGGCGGCGCGGTTGGGATTGGACTGGCTGTCCTTGACGATGACCTCGGCATCGAGGCCAAGCCCCGGCGCCGCGGCCAGGAACTGCCGGACCATGAAATCGTCCGCGGCGGAAAAGGCCGAAAGCGGCCCGGTCTGCGGGCTGACATAGCCGATCCTGATCGCCTTGCGCTGCGCCAGTGCCGGGCGCGCCAGCCCCAGCCCGGCCAGGGCCGAGCCCGAGGCGATGAATGTCCGTCTGTTGAGCATTGCCAAACCTCCCATGATCCGCCGCATGCCGTTGCGGGTCCGGCCCTCCTCCGACCGGCGCTTGCGGCAAGCGTCCTGAAGCGGCACTCTATCTCGGGTAAGGTTGCCATATTATCGCATGGTCGCGCAGAAATATGCCCTTGGGTTATATCTCTGCGGATCGCATCCAGGGGGCCGGCCCGTATGGACGGCAGGTCCGGCGAGGGCGCGTCGGCCCGTCCAATACCGGCGTTTCAGGGATTCCCGATCCTGCCGCGCGCCGTCACAGAAAGCCGATCCAGCGCCCCGCCAGCAGCACGGACAGCCAGATCGCCAGCGAAAGCGCCGCCAGGATACGGGCATCCAGGCCGGGCGTCCCGGTCTCGACGGCCTGTCGCCAACCCTTGCCGGCATGTTGCAGGGCGACGACCAGAAGGCCAAGCGCGATCAGCGCGATTTTCCAGCGAAAGGCGGCATTGGCCAGGTAGTCGCGGGCCGCGACCGACCACAGGACCGGCCCGGTCGCAAGGGTGATGGCCAGCCCCATCCCCGCCGCGCGCGACAGAAAGGGCGCCAGCACGCGCAGCGCGCCGCCGCGGACGATCCCGACAAGGCGCAGGTCCAGCGGAACGATCGCGCCCAAGAGCAGCGCGACGCCCAGGATATGCGTGGCGTTCACCACCATATAGAGATGGCCCGACCGGCGCAGCGCCGCCGCCAGCGCGGTGCCCTCGGCCCAGGCCGCGAGTTCCTGCACGGGCCTTAGTCCGCCTGGATACGCTCGGGATACATGTCGTAATTCTGCCCGTCGATCACGATGCGGACGGCCTTCATATGCGCGCTTTGATCCTGGTTGCGATTGCCGATCACCGTGATCGCATCGCCGGGCCCTGCCGTGTCGGCGGTAAAGCCCGAACGGGCGGTCTGGTTGGGATTGCCCAGGTCGACCTGCCAGACGGTGCCCTGGGCATCGCGGACCTGGATCGTAGGATGGGGCGGGTTCATCGAGACGCTTTCGACGGTTCCTTCCAGCGTCGTCTGTTCGCCCTCGGCCCATGACCAGCCGTGATGCGCAAGCAGGGGTGCGGCGCCCAGCGTCAGCGCAGCGGCGAGCATGATCGAGGGAAGGATGCGGGCGTGATTCTGCATGTCGGACCTCTTTGGGAAATGTTGGTCGGGACTGCCGCGGGCCGTGGCGGCCGCCCCACCATGATCGGCCAGCCTGCGGCGGTCGGCGCTGACAATCGCGTGAACGGCCCGATCCCCTGCCGGCCGGCTGAGCGGGCATCCCTAATTAATTGACCGACCGAACGGTTAACGATAAGCCTTGCCACGCGCCGGAGGAGGCGCTTGCACCTGGAGGAGAATACCATGTTCAGGTCTTCGTTTGGCCGCCTGCTGCTGTCGGCCGGCCTTTCTGCCCTTCTGGCCTGTCCGGCCCTGGCCGACACAAGGGTCGAGATCATCCGCGACAACTGGGGCGTGCCGCATGTCTATGCCGACGACGTGCATGGGCTTTACGCGGGCTTCGGCTACAGCGTGGCGCAGGACCGGCTGTTCCAGATGGAGATGGCGCGGCGCTCGGTCCTGGGCGAGGTGGCCGAGGTGCTGGGCATCGAGCGGCTGCCCTTCGATATCCAGACCCGGGCCATGTTCGACCATGCCGAGATCCGCCGCCAGATCGAGGCGCTGGCGCCGGAGGAGCGCGACATCCTGCGCGGCTACGCGGCGGGCTTCAACCTGTGGGTGGACCGGGTTCTGGCCGAACCGGCCGAGCTGATGCCCAGGCAGTTCAACGATTTCGGCTTCAAGCCCCGCCGCTGGACCGAGTTCGACGTGGCGATGATCTATGTCGGGACCATGGCCGGCCGCTTTTCGGGCTACAGTTCCGAATTGGCCAATGCCAGGACGCTGGCCGAGCTGGAGGCGCAATTCGGCGCCGAACAGGCGCGCGCAGTTTTCGACCAGATGTTCTGGGACGAAGATCCGCTGGCCCCGACCACCGTGCCCGAGGGCGAGCAATACCAGCGCAAGGCCGGGCTGACCCCGCCTTCCGCCAGCGGCTTTGCCGAATTGCTGCACGCCGGCGCGCTGCCCGGCGATGATGAGCGCCCGCGTGCCAGCAACCTGTGGATCGCCGGGCCGCAAAAGACCACCGACGGCAGCACCATCCTGATCAACGGCCCGCAATTCGGCAATTTCAACCCGTCCTATGTCTTCAGCATCGGGCTGCACGGCGCGGGGTTCGACCTGACCGGCAACACGCCCTTTGCCGTGCCCAACGTCCTGTTCGGCACCAACGGCACCATCGCCTGGGGCGCCACCGCCGGGCCGCGCGACGTGAACGACTATTACCGGCTGGAGCTGAACCCCGAGAATCCGCGGCAATACCGCGCCCACGACAGCTGGAAGGAGATGACGGCCCGCCGCGAGACCTTCCGCGTCAAGGGCCAGCCCGAGGTCGAGACCACGGTCTGGGAAAGCGATTACGGCGTGGTCGGCCAGATCGATCCCGAAACGGCGACCGCCTATGCCTTCAACCGCGCCTGGAAGGGGCAGGAGATCTCGACCCTCATGGCCTGGGTGAACTCGACCAAGGCGCAGAATTACCAGGAATGGCTGGACCAGGCGGAAAAGGTCGCGACCACGATCAACTGGTATTACGCTGACCGGGACGGCAATATCGGCTATGTCTCGCCCGGCCATGTCCCCGTCCGCGCCGAAGGCCATGACCAGCGGCTTCCGGCCCGGCCGGGCAAGGACGACTGGCAGGGCGTGCGGCCCTTTGCCGATGCGCCCAAGGCCTATAACCCCAGCCAGGGCTGGATCGCGAACTGGAACAACCGCTCGGCCAAGGGCGATGCCGCGAATTTCGAGGCCACGCCCTGGGGCAGCGCCGACCGTGTGGTCGAGATCACCGCGCGGCTCGACGCCAAGGACAAGCTGACACCCGAGGAGGTGTGGAACATCAACCGCGAGATCAGCTTTCTCGACATCAACGCGCGCTATTTCCTGCCCTTCATCCTCGATGCGGCCGAGGGCATCGACCCGCAAAGCCAGCGCGCCGAACTGGTCGAGATCCTGCGCAACTGGGACGGGCAGCAGATCCGGGCCGAGGACGGCCGCGCGACCAGCCCGGCGGTGGGGCTGTTCCAGGCCTGGCTGGACGTGATGGTCGAGGACGTGCTGCGCGACGACAGCCCGGCGATCCCGCCGGCGATCCTGTACAACCGCATCTCGCGCGCCGCGCAGATGCTGCACAACGCGCTGCTGGGCGAGCGGGCCGGCGTGCCGCAGACCCATGATTTCTTCAACGGCGCCGACGCGGCCGGCCGCAAGGAGATCATCCTTGCCTCGCTGGACAAGGCCGCGGCGCGGCTGGCCGACAGGTTCGGCAGCCAGGAGCCGGCCGACTGGCGCATCGAGATCAAGCAGCACGTGTTCGAGACCAGCAACTACCTGGGCATCCCGCAGGCCGGCGAGGACGAGGTCCGCGCCATCGGCACCGCGATGAACCGCGGCACCGAGAACAACCGGATCACCTTCCGCGACGGCAAGGCCGAGTTCTGCGCCGTGACCCCGCCGGGCCAGAGCGGCTTCATCGGCCCCTCGGGCGAGGCTTCCCCGCATTACGAGGACCAGTTGGCGCTTTACGAGGGCTTCGATTGCCGCCCGCAGGCGCTGACCCGCGATGAGGTCGAAGCGGCCGCCGTGTCGCGCGAGACCATCGCCGTCCCGCGGTAAGGCCCGGCCGGCCATCGCGACGGGTGGCCGGCCTCCGCGCCCGATGCTGGGGCAAGCCGCATTGCGCATGACCGCTTTCCCGGCTTCTATGGCAGCGGCGGCGGATGGCGGGGAAACATGCGGCAGGGCGGAATGGCCGAGCGCGGGCTGATCGACGGGATATTGCAGGGGATGGCGCTGCGTTCGGCCGCCTTCATCGTCACCGTCTATGGCGACGTGGTGGTGCCGCGCGGCGGCGTCTTGTGGACCGGCACGCTGATCGAGGTCTGCGAGCGGGTCGGCATCAGCGAATCGCTGGTGCGCACCGCCGTCTCGCGCCTGGTCGCCGCCCACCGGCTGCGCGGCGAGCGGCTGGGGCGGCGCAGCTACTACCGGCTGGACGCCTCGGCCCAGCGGGAGTTCGACCAGGCGGCGGGGTTGCTCTACAAGGCCGAGGTGCCGGCGCAGGGCTGGCAGATCCTGCACGCCCCGGACCTGACCGAGGACGAGGCCCGCCACCAGCGCATGGGCCATATGGGCGGCGCGGTCTTCATCCGGCCCGACCGCGGCCAGCCG
Organism: Paracoccus pantotrophus; assembly: GCF_008824185.1. Lineage (NCBI taxonomy): Bacteria > Pseudomonadati > Pseudomonadota > Alphaproteobacteria > Rhodobacterales > Paracoccaceae > Paracoccus > Paracoccus pantotrophus. The sequence continues at coordinate 402,176 of NZ_CP044425.1, read as the reverse complement.
CTGCCGGAAGGCGCGCTGGTCTTTCGTGCCCCGGACCCGCCCGAACTGGGCCGGATCGGGCAGTTCTGGGATCTCTCGGTGCTGCATCAGCGTTATCTCGACATGCTGGCGCGCTTTGCGCCGCTGGCCGAGGCGGGCGCGGCGCTGTCGGACGAGATGGCGCTGATCGCGCGGCTGCTCTTGGTGCATGACTATCGCGGCGTGCTGCTGCGCGACCCCCGCCTGCCGCAGGCCGCCCTGCCGCCGGACTGGAAAGGGCACGAGGCGCGGGCGCTGTTCCGCCGCCTCTATCGCCAGCTTTCCCCGGCGGCGGAACGCTGGATCGGGGCGCAATTCGAAGGCAGCGACGGCCTCCTGCCGGAAAAGACCGCGGAAAGCGAGGCGAGGCTGGCCGACCTGTCCCGCACAACAAGTTGAGAAGAACGGATTATTTTTTGCGCCCCAAAACATCACACGACTGACCAAATTTTTCTTTCTTTGTGATGTTTTGGATTGTATAAGTTGACCAACCGGTCGGTGAATTGGAGAATCATCGGCCGTTGCCAAAAAGGGGAGAGAGCATGCAGGACGCCTTCATCTGTGACGCGGTGCGCACGCCGATCGGCCGCTATGGCGGGGCGCTGGCCTCGGTCCGGGCGGACGACCTGGCCGCGGTGCCGCTGAAGGCGCTGATGGAGCGCAACCCCGGCGTGGACTGGGCGGCGGTCGATGACCTGATCTATGGCTGCGCCAACCAGGCGGGCGAGGACAACCGCAACGTGGGCCGCATGGCGGTGCTGCTGGCGGGCATGCCCATCGGCGTGCCGGGAACCACGGTGAACCGGCTTTGCGGCTCGGGCATGGATGCGGTCGGCATGGCGGCGCGGGCGATCAAGGCGGGCGATTGCGATTTCGTCATCGCCGGCGGCGTCGAAAGCATGACCCGCGCGCCCTTCGTGATGCCCAAGGCGGAAAGCGCCTTTTCCCGCGCCAATGCGGTCTATGACACCACCATCGGCTGGCGCTTCGTCAACCCGGCGATGAAGGCGCGATACGGCATCGATTCGATGCCGCAGACCGCCGACAACGTCGCCGCCGATTTCGCCGTCAGCCGCGCCGACCAGGACGCCTTTGCCGCCCGCAGCCAAGCCCGTTGGGAAGCGGCGCAGAAGGCCGGCGTCTTTGCCGACGAGATCGTGCCCGTCACCATACCGCAGAAAAAGGGCGAGCCGGTGGTCTTCGACACCGACGAGCATCCGCGCCCCGGCACCACGGCCGAGGTGCTGGCCAAGCTGAAGGGCGTGAACGGCCCTGACCTGACGGTGACGGCCGGCAATGCCTCGGGCGTCAACGACGGCGCCGCGGCGCTGGCGATCCTGTCGGGCGAGGCCGCGAAGCGCCACGGCCTGACGCCCAAGGCACGCATCGTTGCCATGGCCGCGGCCGGCGTCGAGCCCCGGATCATGGGCATCGGCCCGGCGCCGGCGGCAAAAAAGGTGCTGGCGCGCGCGGGACTGACCATCGAGCAGATGGATGTGATAGAATTGAACGAGGCCTTCGCCAGCCAGGCGCTGGCGACCTTGCGCGACCTTGGCCTGCCCGACGATGCCGCCCATGTGAATCCGAACGGCGGTGCCATCGCGCTTGGCCACCCGCTTGGCATGTCGGGGGCCCGGCTTGTGACGACGGCGATGTATCAGCTGCATCGCACCGGCGGGCGCTATGCGCTTTGCACCATGTGCATCGGCGTGGGGCAGGGCATCGCGCTGATCCTCGAACGCGTTTGACCCAGGGAGAAGTTTGCCATGTATGCCCAGCTTGTGAAATCCGAAGGGATGAAGGCCCGCGAGGAGATGACTCCCCAGGAGATCGCCTTCCAGGAGCGCATCGACCGCGGCGAGAAGATCGAGCCCAAGGAATGGATGCCCGAGGGCTATCGCAAGACGCTGATCCGCCAGATCGGCCAGCACGCGCATAGCGAGATCGTCGGCCAACTGCCCGAGGGCAACTGGATCACCCGTGCCCCCACGCTGGAGCGCAAGGCGATCCTCTTGGCCAAGGTGCAGGACGAGGCCGGGCACGGGCTCTATCTCTATTCGGCGGCCGAGACGCTGGGCGTCTCGCGCGACGAGCTGATGGAGCTCTTGCATGCCGGCAAGATGAAATATTCCTCGATCTTCAACTATCCGACGCTGACCTGGGCGGACATGGGCGCGGTGGGCTGGCTGGTCGACGGCGCGGCGATCATGAACCAGGTGCCGCTGCAGCGCACCAGCTATGGTCCCTATTCCCGCGCCATGATCCGCATCTGCAAGGAGGAAAGCTTCCACCAGCGCCAGGGCTATGCGGTGATGATGAAGCTGGCCCAGGGCACGCCGGCGCAGAAGCGCATGGCGCAGGACGCGCTGAACCGCTTCTGGTATCCGGCGCTGATGATGTTCGGGCCTTCGGACAAGGATTCGGTGCATTCGGCGCAGTCGATGGCCTGGAAGATCAAGATCAACACCAATGACGAGCTGCGGCAGAAATTCGTCGACCAGACCGTGCCGCAGGCGGAATACCTGGGCCTGACCGTCCCCGACCCGGACCTGAAATGGAACGAGGAAAAGGGTGGCTACGATTTCAGCGAGCCGGATTGGTCGGAATTCTTCGACGTGATCGCCGGCAACGGGCCCTGCAACAAGGACCGGCTGGGCGCCCGCGTCAAGGCCTGGGAGGACGGCGCCTGGTTCCGCGAGGGGCTGATGGCCCATGCCGAGAAGGCCGCCGCCCGCCGGGCGCAGGCCGCCGAATAACCCGTCATCGCCAGGAACACGCGCCAGTCGCAGAACCAAGTTTAGGGAGAGAACCATGTCCAAGGAATGGCCGCTCTGGGAGGTCTTCATCCGGGGCCAGCACGGGCTGAACCACCGCCATGTCGGCAGCCTGCACGCGCCCGACGCCGAAATGGCGATCATGAACGCCCGCGACGTCTATACCCGCCGCAACGAGGGCGTGTCGATCTGGGTCGTGCCCTCGGCGCAGATCACCGCGTCGAGCCCCTCGGAAAAGGGGCCGCTCTTCGAGCCCTCGAACGCCAAGGTCTATCGCCACCCGACCTTTTTCGACATTCCCGAAGAAGTGGGGCATATGTGATGCCGTCGCTGCCCGACATGAACACGCCCCAGGTGGCGGAACTGGCCCGGCGCGAGGCCGAGGCCCATCCGGCCCATCCCGCCGTGCCCCAGCCCGACGAGGGCCAGGAGGCGCTGTTCGAAACCCTGCTGCGCCTTGGTGACTCGACGCTGATCCTGGGCCATCGCGTCTCGGAATGGTGCGGCCATTCGCCGGCGCTGGAGGAGGACATCGCGCTGGCCAACGTGGCGCTGGACCTGATCGGCCAGACCCAGCTGTGGCTGGGGCTTGCCGGCGAGGTCGAGGGGCAGGGCCGCTCGGCCGACGACCTGGCCTATCTGCGCGACGCCTGGGATTTCCGCAACCTGCTGATCTGCGAGCGTCCGAACGGCGATTTCGGCCATACGCTGATGCGGCAGTTCCTGTTCGACGCCTGGCACCATGAATTGCTGAAGGGGCTGGCGGCCTCGTCGGACCCGCGCGTGGCCGAGATCGCGGCCAAGGCCGGCAAGGAGGTCGCCTATCACCTGGAACGCTCCTCCGACCTGGTGGTGCGGCTGGGCGACGGGACCGAGGAAAGCCACCGCCGGATGCAGCAGGCGCTGGACGCGCTCTGGCCCTATACCGGAGAGATGTTCCTGGGCGACGACAAGGATGCGCAGATGGCCGCGCGCGGCATTGCCCCCGATCCGGCCAGCCTGCGCGCCGGCTGGGACGCCTCGCTGCGCCATGTGCTGGGCGAGGCGACCTTGCAGATCCCCGAAAGCGATTTCGCGCATAAGGGCGGCAAGCAGGGCATCCACACGGAACATCTGGGCTACATCCTGGCCGAGATGCAGTTCCTGCAACGCGCCTATCCCGGCGCCAGCTGGTAAGGCGCCATGGCCGCTGCGACCCATCCCAGCGTCGAGCAGGTCTGGGGCTGGCTGTCCGAGGTGCCCGACCCGGAGATCCCGGTGATCAGCCTGACCGACCTGGGCATCATCCGCGGCGTCGAATGGCAGGGCGATACGCTGGTCGTCCGGGTCACGCCGACCTATTCCGGCTGTCCCGCGACCAGCATCATCAACCTGGATATCGAGACCGCGCTGCGCGGCCACGGCATCGACAAGCTGCGGCTGGAGCGCCAGATGTCGCCGCCCTGGACCACCGACTGGATCACGCCGGAGGGCCGGGAAAAGCTGCGCGCCTATGGCATTGCCCCCCCCGTGGATGGCACGGCGGCGGACGGGGTGCTGGCCGGGCGCATCGCCCGGATGACCGGCGCCAACCTGACCATCGCCTGCCCGCGCTGCGGCTCGACCAATACCGAAAAGATCAGCCAGTTCGGCTCGACCCCCTGCAAGGCGAATTATCGCTGCAAGGACTGTCTGGAACCCTTCGACTATTTCAAATGCCTGTAAGAAGGCGACCCGCTTCAGGAAGGATACCCCCATGGCACGCTTCCACCCGCTGAAGGTCATCGACGTGCGCCGCGAGACGCGCGACGCGGTGGTCGTCACCCTGGCGCCCCGCGACGAGGACCGCGCGCTGTTCGACTTCACCCAGGGCCAATACCTGACCTTCCGCCGCGATTTCGACGGCGAGGAGCTGCGCCGCTCCTATTCGATCTGCGCCGGCAAGGACGAGGGCATGCTGCGCGTCGGCATCAAGCGCGTCGATGGCGGCGCCTTCAGCACCTGGGCCAACGAGAACCTGGCGCCGGGCGACGAGATCGAGGCGATGCCGCCGATGGGCAAGTTCTTCACCCCGATCGAGCCCGAGGCGGAAAAGCAGTATCTGGGCTTTGCCGCCGGCTCGGGCATCACGCCGGTCCTGTCGATCATCAAGACCGTGCTGGCGCGCGAGCCGCGCGCGCAGTTCACGCTGGTCTATGCCAACCGCCAGATCAACACCATCATGTTCCGCGAGGAGCTGGAGGATCTGAAGAACCTCTATCTCGGCCGCTTCTCGGTCATCCATGTGCTGGAGCAGGAGGGGCAGGAGATCGACCTGTTCACCGGCCGCATCGACGAGGCCAAGATGGCGGCGCTGTTCCAGCATTGGCTGGATGCCGAGGCCGTGGACACCGCCTTCATCTGCGGCCCGGAACCGATGATGCTGACCGTCGCGGCGTCCTTGCGCGACCACGGGCTGCGCGACGAGCAGATCAAGTTCGAGCTGTTCGCCTCCAGCCAGCCCGGCCGCGCCAAGGCCCGGCCCGTCTCGGCCCAGGCCGCTGGTGCCGGCGAGGGGGTCGCGGCCACCGTGACGCTGGACGGCGCCACCCGCAGCTTCCAGATGCCGCGCGAGGGCGAGACGATCCTGGAAGCCGCGCTCGCCAACAGCATGGACGCGCCCTATTCCTGCAAGGCGGGCGTCTGCTCGACCTGCCGCTGCAAGGTGCTGGAGGGCGAGGTCGAGATGGCGGTGAACCACGCGCTGGAGGATTACGAGGTCCGTGCCGGCTATGTGCTGTCCTGCCAGGCCTATCCGATCAGCGACCGCGTGGTCGTCACCTATGACGAATGATCCGGGCGCAGGAGGGGAACCCATGTCCGATACCATGAATATCGAGGACTACCTGGCGCAGGGCGGGGTGCTGACCGCGCCCGGCAACGCGCCCGCCCGCTATCGCGGCGAGCTTTTGCGGCTGATGTCGTCCTTTGTCGACAGCGAGCTGGCCGCCTCGGCCGGCTTTGCCGATGCGATCAACCTGGCCCCCGGCATCAAGGAGCGCATCGCCGCCAGCCGCATCACGCTGGAAAAGGCCGACCATGCCGAGCGCGTGCTGCGGGTGATGGCCGAGTTCGGCACCGATGCCGCGCGCTATCAGACCAGCCATGACTGGGCGGCGCGGGTCGAGCGCGATGCCGATCTGGGCACCGCGCGCCGGCCGGGCGACATGCGGCTGTCGGTGTTCCATTATCCCATCGCCGGCTGGACCGATGCGGTGGTGATGAACGTGCTGCAAGGGCTGGCGACCGGGGTGCAGATGACCGAACTGACCCGCGTCTCCTACGGTCCGCTGGCCGAGGTGTTCCGCGAGATCGCCCCGCGCGAGGCGCGCCATGCCGAGCTGGGTCTTGAGGGGCTGGAGCAGATCGCCCAGACCGAGACCGGGCGCGAGGAAGCCCGCGCTGCCGTCGCCTATTGGCAGCCGCGCGTCGCGGCCGGCTTCGGCGTGGCCCATTCGGCGCGCTATGACACGCTGGCGCGCTTCGGCCTGCGCCACAGTCCGAACGAGGCGCTGCTGGCCCGCTGGGAGGCGCTGGTGTCGGAACATCTGGCCGCGCTTGGCCTCTGAATCGGTGCTTGCGGCCGTGCCCCGACAGGCGCGGCCTTGCCGCCTGACCAAAACGAAGATTGACCGAGGAAACGCCCATGACCACTCCGCGCCGTCTTGAAAGCTATGTCTGCGGGCGCTGGACCCCCGGCGACAAGCCGGGCCAGGCCCTGCTGGACGCCGCCACCGGCGAGCCGGTGGCCGTGATCGATTCGACCGGCATCGACTTCGCCGCCGCGCTGGCCCATGGCCGCGAGGTGGCCGGGCCGAAGCTGCGCGCCATGTCGTTTCACGAACGCGCCGGCATGCTCAAGGCCCTGGGCCTGGCGCTGATGGCGCAGAAAGAGGAGTTCTACGCCGAAAGCCTGCATACCGGTGCCACCCGCGCCGACGGCTGGGTGGATATCGAGGGCGGCATCGGCACCATGCTGACCTATGCCTCCAAGGGCCGGCGCGAATTGCCCAATACCCGCGTGCTGACCGATGGCGATGTCGAGCCGCTGTCCAGGGACGGCAGCTTCAGTGCCCAGCATATCCTGACGCCGCTGCATGGCGTGGCGGTGCATATCAACGCCTTCAACTTCCCGATCTGGGGCATGTTGGAAAAGATCGCGCCGACGCTGCTGGCCGGGATGCCCTGCCTGGTCAAGCCCGCCAGCCAGACCGCCTATCTGACCGAGCTGATGGTGCGCCGCATCGTCGAGACCGGCATCCTGCCGGAAGGCGCGCTGCAACTGATCTGCGGCTCGGTCGGGGATCTGCTGGACCATGTGACCGAACAGGATGCCGTGACCTTCACCGGCTCGGCCTGGACCGGGCGCAAGCTCAAGACCCATCCGGCGATCGTCGCCAATTCCGTGCGCTTCACCATGGAGGCGGACAGCCTGAACGCCTCGATCCTGGGCCCGGACGCGGTGGCGGGCACGCCGGAATTCGACCTGTTCGTGCGCGAGGTCGCGCGCGAGATGACGGTCAAGGCCGGGCAGAAATGCACCGCGATCCGCCGCGTCATCGCGCCCCGCGCCCAGGTCGACGCCCTGGTCGCCGCGCTGGACGAGCGGCTGGGCAAGACGCCGCTGGGCCTGCCGGGCGACGAGGGGGTGCGCATGGGGCCATTGGCCAGCCTCGACCAGCGCGAGGAGGTGCGCGAGCGCATCCGCGACCTGCAGGCGGCGGCCGAGATCGTGGCGGGCGATCCCGACGCGGTGCGCGTGACCTCGGGCGATGCCGCCAAGGGCGCCTTCCTGAACCCGGTGCTGATGTATGCCGCCAGCCCCTTCCAGGCGACGGCGGTGCATGAGGTCGAGGCTTTCGGTCCCGTCTCGACGGTCATGCCCTATGACGACCTGGACGAGGCGGTGGCGCTGGCGCGGCTGGGCCGCGGTTCGCTGGTCACATCGGTCTTTACCGACGATCCCAAGGTCGCCGAGCAGGCGGTGCTGGGTGCGGCGCCCTGGCACGGCCGGGTGCTGATCGGCAACCGCGCCTCGGCCAAATCCTCGACCGGGCATGGCTCGCCGCTCGCGCCGCTGGTCCATGGCGGGCCGGGGCGCGCGGGGGGCGGCGAGGAGATGGGCGGCATTCGCGGCGTCAAGCATTACATGCAACGCACCGCCGTCCAGGGCGCGCCGCGGCTGCTCTCCGCCGTCACCGGGCGCTGGATCGAGGGCGCCGACGTGCAGCAGGGTGTGCATCCCTTCCGCAAGTCGCTGGCCGAGCTGCACATCGGCGACCAGCTGGTCACGGCGAGCCGCACCGTCACCCGCGAGGATGTCGAGCATTTCGCCCATTTCACCGGCGACACCTTCTATGCCCATATGGACGAGGCGGCGGCCAAGGCGAATCCGTTCTTCGACGACCGCGTGGCGCATGGCTACCTGATCGCCAGCTTTGCGGCGGGCCTGTTCGTCGAGCCGAATCCCGGCCCGGTCCTGGCCAATTACGGCGTGGACAACCTGCGCTTCCTGACCCCGGTCTATTTCGGCGACACGCTGCAGGTGCGGCTGACCTGCAAGGAGATCAACCCGCGCGAGAATGCCGGCCATGGCGAAGTGCGCTGGGATTGCCAGGTGACGAACCAGAAGGGCGAGGTCGTGGCGCAATACGACGTGCTGACCATGGTCGCCAAGGAATGGCCGTTGGCCCAGGCGGCGCAATAGGGCCGTCGCCTGATGCGCGAACGGACCGGCGGGACGGTGGGCGCTTGCGCCCCGCTGATCATCGGCGGAACCGTCTCGCCCGATGATCAGCCTTGCGCGGGCAGCAGGCTGCGCCGGATCGGGGCGTCCAGCGCCTTGAATGCGCCGAGTCCGCTCATGTCGTAAAGTGTGGCCCCGGCCCGCATCTTGGACTGCCGGCCGGCCGGCTGGTCGATGCGTGCGGGCTGGCCCTGAAGAACCCCGCGCCTGCGACGAGGATCGCCCCCGGCTGCAAAGCCCGCGAGCGTCCCGCCTGCCCGCAGCGCGCGCTTCCCGTGCCCTGTTTCGCCCCCCATTCCCGCCGCGCCGGGTGCCCAGGCAGATCGGTTTTCCCAGTCCCGCGCCGATGCGCAGTCCGCGGGAGGGGGCAGGCCCGCGCCGCCCTCCTGTGCTGCAATGCGACGCGGCCCCGGCTCAGTCCGCTTTTCGGCGTTCAAGGATTTCCAGCATCCTCTGGCGCGCGGCGGGGGGCAGGTCGTCGGGCAGGTCGGCCTCGGTCGCGGGCCTGTCGCCGACCTGGATCAGCATCACCATGCCCATGGTGAAATGCGGCGAGCATTTGACGCCCCAGATGCCCTCGGCGTCCAGCGTGACTTCGATTTCCTCGTCGATCTTGCCGACGAATTTCTCGCCGCCCTCGGGGATCATCCCGGCGATGGTGGCGGCATTGTGGCCGGGATCGGCGGCGATGAACCGGACCGTGTCGCCGGGCTGGACCACCAGGTAGTCCGGCTCGAAGGGCATCGGGCCGGTGGCATTGCGGTTGAGCATCCTGACCTCATGCGTCTCGGCCAGGGCGGCGGCGGGCAGCAGGCAGGCAAGAAGCGCGGCGCGAAGCAGCATGGGATGTCCCTTCAGGCAAGGCGTTGGAAGGCAAAGACCGGCCGGCCCCCGCCAGGATGGGGGATGATCTCGGCCTCGACGGCAAAGATCTCGCGGATCAGCGCCGGGGTCAGGATTTCCATCGGCGGGCCAAGCGCCACGCAGCGGCCCGCGCGCAGCACCATGATCCGGTCGCAGCGCAGCGCGTGATGCAGGTCGTGCAGCGCGATGACGGTGGTGACGGAAAGCTGCGCGACCAGGTCGAGGATGGCGATCTGGTGATGGATGTCGAGATGGTTCGTCGGCTCGTCCAACAGCAGGACGCGCGGGGCCTGCGCATGGGCGCGCGCGATATGGACGCGCTGGCGCTCGCCCCCCGACAGCGAGGCCCAGTCGCGCCCCGCCATATGCGCCATGTCCACGGCATCAAGGGCCGCCGCGACGGCGTCGTCGTCCTGGGCACCCCATGGCCGCAGCGCGCCAAGCCAGGGCGTGCGGCCCAACTCCACCGCATCGCGCACGGTGATCCGTTCGGCCGTCTCGGCCGATTGCGCGACCAGCGCCAGCCGCCGCGCGATCTGCCGCCGGCCCAGCCGGGCCATGGGACGGCCTTCCAGCCGGATCTCTCCGCGGCTGGGGCGCAGCAGGCCCGCCATCATCCCCATCAGCGTCGACTTGCCCGATCCGTTCGGCCCGATCAGGCCCAGGGTCTCGCCCGGATGCAGGCGCAGGCTGATGTCGGACAGGATCTCGCGGCCGCGCACGGCATGGCTGGCGCCGACGGCTTCCAGGATGGGCGTCATCGTTGCCTTCCCCGGATCATGACCACGGCAAAGGCGGGCGCGCCGACCAGCGCGGTGATGACGCCGATGGGCAGCACCTGGCCGGGAATGACGATGCGCGAGACGACGTCGGACAGCACCAGGAACACCGCCCCCGCCAGCGCCGTCGCCGGGACCAGCCTGGCATGGCGCGGCCCGACGAGGATGCGCATCGCATGCGGCACCACCAGCCCGACGAAGCCGATGGCCCCGGCGATCGAGACCATGATCGCCGTCGCCAGCGAGGCCGTTCCGATCAGCAGCACCTGCGTGCGCCGCAGGTCGATGCCCAGCGACGCGGCGCTTTCCGCGCCGAAGGCAAAGGCGTCGAGCGCGCGCGCATGCCACAGCGCCACCCCCAGCGCCAGCGCCGCCATCGGGACCGCGACCCAGCTGTCGGGCCAGCGCACGCCGGACAGGTTGCCCAGCAGCCAGAACATGATGCCGCGCGCCTGCTCGGCGCTGGCCGATTGCGCGATGATCAGCGCGGTCAGCGCGTTGAACATCTGCGAGCCGGCGATGCCCGCCAGGATGATGACCCCGGCGCCGCGCATCCCGGTCCCGCCGCCGGCGGCGCGCGCCAGCGCCGCCACCAGCGCGAAGGCGGTCAGCGCCCCGGCAAAGGCGCCCGCCGACATGCTGAGCAGCCCCGCGCCGATCCCCGCCACCGCGACCGTGACCGCCCCGGTCGAGGCCCCGGCCGAAATCCCCAGCAGATAGGGCTCGGCCAGCGGGTTGCGCAGCAGCGCCTGCAGGATCAGCCCCGACAGCGCCAGGCTTGCGCCGCCGCAGGCCGCGACCACCGCCCGCGACAGCCGGTAATGCCAGATCACGCTGGCATCGATCGGATCGAGCGCGGCCGAGCCAAGCCCGGCCTTGACCGCCAGCACCTCGATGACGGTGGCCAGCGGAATGCGCGTCTCGCCCACCGCCGTTCCGAAGAGCAGCGCCGCGACCAGCACGGCGGGGGCCAGCCACAGCCAGCCCCGATTGCGCCCCGTGCTGCGGGTCGCGGCGCGCGCCCTCATTTCAGGTCGAACCCGGCCAGCGAGTCAGCCAGCGATTCCAGCGCATAGATCGCGCGCACCGAGGGGTCCATCGCATTGGCCGGCATGGTCAGGATGCGGTCGTTCTTTACCGCCCCCATCTCGCTCGTCACCGGGTCCGAGGTCAGGAAATCCCGCTTGACGGCGATGTCGTCGGCCGGAAAGCGGCGCCGGTTCATCTCGGCGGCGACGATGAAGCTGGGATTGGCCTTGCTGATGGTTTCCCAGCCCACGGTCGGCCATTCCTCGGCCGAGGCGACGACGTTCCTGACCCCCAGCTTGGACATCATCCAGCCCGGCACGCCATTGGCACCCGCGACATAGGGGTCGATCTCGATCTCGGCCGAGGAATACCAGAACAGGCCCGACACCGTTTCGGGCAGGTCCAGCGCCTGCGCCCGCTCGACCGCCGCCGCCTCGCGCGCCTTCAGGTCGGCGATCACCGCGGCCCCGCGATCCTGCACGTCGAAGATCGCCGCCAGTTCCTCGATGCCCTGGTAGAGCAGCGCGGTGTCGAACAGGACCGAGCGCGCGCCGTCCATGCTTTGCGTATTGTCCTTGCCGACGCATTCGGTGGGCATGATCCAGCTGGGGATCTGCGCGTCGTCGAACATCTCGCGTGTGCCGACCACGCCCTGCGGGCCGATCATCCATTCATAGGCCGTGACCACCAGCCCAGGCTTCTTGGCCAGCACGCTTTCGAAGCTGGGGGCGTTGTCGGCCAGCCGCTCGACCCCGGCATCCGCCTCGGCAAATTCGGGCAGGACGGGGTTGATCCACAGCGCCGTGCCCGCCACCTTGTCGGCCAGCCCCAGCATGTAGAGGATCTCGGTCGTGCTTTGCCCGACGCTGACGACGCTTTCGGGCGCCTTGTCGAAAGTGACTTCGTGGCCGCAGCTGGTCAGCGTCAGCGGGTATTCGGTGGCCCCGAACGCCGCCATCGGCGCCAGGGTGAACGTGGCGATCATCGCCGTGGTGAGCCTTGGCATGATGTTTCCTTCCGCTACATCATGAACAGGCCGGATGAGCGGATGGAGACCGGGCGAATGCCGGTCGCAACCCCTCCCGAGCCGACCCGCTCGGATTGGTCAAACGTCGTCGGCAGGTCTCCTGACTGGCGGGTCACGGCAGGGATGCGGCCTTCCCATGGCGCGGGGCCACAGTGGCATTCTCGCATCCTGCTCGCCGCCTACAGTTGCGGGGGCAGTTCCGGTTCGGGACGCCTGCGGGCGCCCCGGCGGATTCCCTTTCAATTCCTTGCGGAAACCGACGCGCCTTCCCTAGCTTCTGGCGCGGGCGCTGGCAAGCGGCAGCATGGCCGGCCGGCTTGCCGCTGCCGCGCCACGGCTGCCCCCGGCCCGGTCCAGCCGCACGAAGAAGAACGGGACGCCGCGCGCCTCGGGGCGTTGCAGCGTGGACATACGATGCGCGGTCTGCTCGAAACTGGCACCGAAGCGGTGGCCCAGCAGTTCCACGTCGTAGCGCGCCGATCTGGAACCGGCGGCTGGACTGCCCCAGCAGTTCGGACAGCATCAGCTCGCCCCTGACCGGGGCGGGCAGGATGCGCACCGCGATGCCATGCGCGGCCAGCCGGCCGGTCAGCGCCATATGTGGCTCGTTGCGGTGCCGCGCCAGCGCCTCGGCCAGTTTCTCGGCCGCGCGGTCCAGCCTATCGACGTAATTGCGCCGGGCATAGAGCCAGTTCCGGACCGCATCGACCGGGCGCGATCTGCCCGACTATCTGCCGCAAACGCGCGAGATCCGGCAGGGCATCTGGCAGGCCGCCTTCGTTCCGCCGGCGCTGGAGGATCGCCGGGTCGAGATCATCGGGCTGCTGGGACCATGTCTTCAGCCATATCGAGCCCGCGATGCTGCTGAACCCGCATCAGGGCCGGATCACCGAGGCGGGCGTGCGGCTGAACATCCAGGTCTGCGTCGAATACCTGGCGCAATGGCTGTCGGGCCGCGGTGCGGTGCCGATCCGAAACATGATGGAGGATGCCGCCACCGCCGAGATCAGCCGTGCCCAGCTGTGGCAATGGCTGCGCCGCGGTCGCGCTGGAGAGCGCCGCATGGCAGGGCGATCTGATGCAAGCCGAGATCGTCGGCATCCTCGACCGGCTGGGCCCGAACGGGCTCCATCGCGGCCATTACGCCGCGGCCGCGCGCATCCTGCGAGAGGCGGCGACGGCCGAGACCTTGCCCGATTTTATCACCCTGCCGGCCTATGCCGTGCTGAACGCGCTGGACTGAGGGGCCCCGATGGACATCATCCGCACGCTTGCTCCCTTTGGCGGGCCGCTTGCCCCGGATGCCCCGCCTTGCCGCCGGCCGCGCCTGCCGATTCCCGGACCGATCATGCGGAAAGGAAGCATCATGAGCAGAAAGACCTTTTCGGCAATACATCAAATGGCTGAAGGTGGAGCCGATCATGGACGCAAACCCGATCCGCGAGGGCACGGGGCGCCGGCGCGTGATCGAGGATTGCATCGCCTCGCTGACCTTGGGCGGCGCCGACCTGTTGTGGATCGAGACCGATACGCCCAACGTGGACAAGATCGCCGGCATGGTGGCCGAGATCCGCAAGGCGGTGCCCGATGCCAAGCTGACCCATAACAACGCGCCCGGCTTCAACTGGACGCTGAGCCTGCGCAAGCAGCTGCGGGCGCAATGGCTGGCCGAGGGCCGGATCGGCAAGGCCGACCATCGTGACGGGAGTGCGCTGATGAAGCCCGATTTCGACGATACCGGCCTGGGCCGCGAGGCCGACGCCCGGCTGCAACGCTTCCAGGCCGACATATCGGCCCGCGCGGGCGTGTTCCGCAACCTGACCATGCTGCGACCTTCCACCTGACCGCCAAGCCGGTGGACGAACTCAGCCGCGGCAATTTCGGCGCGGAAAAGATGTTGGCCTATGTGCAGACCGTGCAGCGCGAGGAGATCCGCCGCGGCATCTCGGCGGTCAGGCACCAGCACGAGGTCGGCTCGGACCTGGGCGACACGTTCAAGGAGATGGTGGCGGGCGAACGCGCGCTGAAGGCGGGCGGGCATGCCAATCCCATGAACCAGTTCGCCGCAGGATAGGCCGGGATCGGGCTGCGGGTCGCCCGCCTTCGGTGGGTTCGCTCAACACCCCCCGGCCTGCCCGCGACGCCCCGATCCCTTGGGGCGTCGCTTTTCCGTCGTCGCGCCCGTGTTCAGATCAATGCCCAGTTGCCGCTGGCCGCCGCGGCGGCGAAGACCACGAGGTTCGCCGCCGCATGCGCCCATACCGCGTCGGTCAACCTGCCGCGGCGCTTGTAGACCGCGGCAAAGGCCAGCCCGGCGACGAAGGCCGCCGCGCCGCTGTCATGGAGCAGCGCGAAGGCGGCCGAGGAAACCAGAACGGCCCCTGCCTGGCCGGCCGGGCCGGGCAGTTTCAGCAGGTGGCCCAGCAGGTAGCCCCGGAAGGCCGCCTCCTCGATCAGGGGCACCAGCAGCACGGTGCCGACCAGGCGCAGGACGATCCAGCTTGCCGCCGCAAGCCCGAGCCCGGCGAAGGGCGGCGGGGCTGGCTCGGCCCCCGCAGCGACGCCGGCGGCAATCCACATGATACCGACCGCGACGCCCGCCAGCAGCGGCAGCGGATCGACGCGCCAGTCGAGCCGGGCCCAGACCGGAAGGAACAGGACCAGCCCCGCGCCCATCGCCGGCACCCGGTATGGGTAGGCCGCCTCGGGATTGGTGAAGAATGTCGATACGAAAAGCCCCGAGAGCAGCAGGACCAGCAGCGGCACCAGCATCGCGCTGACCGGATCGTGCCGGAAGGCGGCTGTCCTTGCGCCAAAGGCCGGGCCAGGTTTTTCGCCGCGCCACAGCGCCGGCACCAGATGCGCCGCGCCGATCATCCCGATGCTCAGCAGGGTGAACAGCAGCCAGCCCGCGTAGCTGTGAAAGGCATTGACCGCCAGGTCGGGCGATATGCGCGCCCCGATCCAGATCAGGGCCGCGATGCGCAGCACGTTGAGGCCGAAACTGGCCAGCAGCCCGACCGGCAGCAGCACCAGTGCCAGAGGCAGGCGCAGGCGCCGCCGCTCGAGCGCGATGAATCCGGCCATCACCAGGGTGATGAGCGCAAAGCCTTGCATGCCCGAGCATGGGTCGCCCACGCGGATGAGGAAATCGTCAAAGCCGATCACCATCTCGTTCGGGGCGGCCACGACCCTGCCGGGCAGCAGGGCAAGCAGGCGCAGCACCAGCTCGAAGGTGGCGGCGGTCAGGGGCGGCCAGCCCCAGGTGCCGTTGAAAAGCCCGGTCAGTTCCGGCGAGAGCAGCGCGATCCCCATGGCCGCCCACAGCCAGGGGCCGCCCCGGCGCAGCACCGAAAGCCAGCAGGCGATGGGCGCGGTCCCGGCCAGCGCCGCTGCGACCGAAACGGCGGCGCCCGCGGCAAGGGCCAGGGCAAGCGGCGCCAGGCTGGCGGTCATGTCGCCCCAAAGCACCGGCAGCAGCATGATCGCCAGCCCCGCCAGCATCGCGGCCGCTGCGGTGCCGGGCGACAGGTCGCCCGCGCCGATGCCGCCCGCGCCCAGGAAGCCGAACAGCTGGCGCCGCGCGGTCATCGCCAGCCCGGCAAGCAGGGCCAGGGCAAGCAGCCGTCCCAGCCCTTCGCGCAGCGCAAGGCAGGCCCGCGGCGTCTGGAAATCCGTGCATTCGATCTCGACCAGGAACTGGTAGCAGAAGGCGACGACCAGCAGCTCGCCCAGCAGCAGGGCGGCGAAAAGGCCAAGCCTGCGCCAGCCGCTTGCAAGAAGGGGCGCTTGCGGCGCCGGCGCCTCCGCCTGCCCATGATCCGGGCCGGCGCCGCCAACCGCCGCCGGGTCCGAGGGGTCGGCGCTGTCGGTCACGGGTTGGCCGAACGCCGGCGCCATTCCCAAAGCAGAAGCCCGACGATCACCGCGATCATCAGGACCGATGCACCCGCGAACAGGTCGATCTCGGGGACGCTGTGGGGTGCGGTGGCGCTTGCCGGATGGGCGGTGCCGGCATGGCTTTCCGAAGGGCCGGTCAGCGCCAGGTGGGTGCCGGCGGCGGACAGGGTCAGCAGGACCAAAAGCGCAGCATAGAACATCGAAATGAACCCAGATACCGAGGAAACGCGACAAACAAGCAAGAGCGTCGATGACCAAGAATTCATCATGCAGGGAAAACCGGCAACCTGTCGGAATCGCCAGGTTTTCCCCTTGCTTGCCCGCGTGATTTCGGGTGAGCGCGGCAATTTCGCTGCTGGCGACCATGCCGTCGGGATGTCGCGGTCGGTTGGCGGTCCACGGCGCCAATCTCTTTGATGCTTGAAAATATATAGATGATTTTCAGTGGTCTAAATCGCAAATATGAAGTGGCGTCGAGGGGTCGCCCTGTCGGCGGAACCCGGTCGGCGGTCAGCCGCGCAAGGCGGCGGCCGGCGGCTGGCGATAGGCCAGCCAGGCCGGCAGCGCCGCCAGAAGCGCCGCGGCCGCGACCAGGATCGCCAGCGTCGCGCCATCCTCGGGCGTGAAGCCGACCGGCAGGCTGAAGCCGCGCTGCATGGCGAAGGCGCGCGACAGCAGGCTGGCGGCCAGGTAGCCGCCGCCGTAGCCCAGCAGGATGCCAAGCCCGACCAGCATGGACAATTCAAGCCAGACGATCCCGAACACTGCCGACCGCGGCGCGCCAAAGGCCCGCAATGCGCCGATCTGCCGCCGGCGCTGGCCGACATGGATCACCGTCACCATCAGCAGCGCCGCCGCGACCAGAAGCTGCGTCCCGGAAGCGATGACCGCCAGCACCTGCCGGGCATCGCCCAGCGTCGCATAAAGGCTGGTCAGGACTTCGCCCGGAAAGACCGCAAGCGTCCGGCCGTCCGCGCGATAATCCTGGCGCAGCCTGTAGGCGTCGGCGATGGTCCTGGGCTTGACCAGGACGGCCGGCAGGCCGGGCAGCGCGCCGCGGTGCCAGTCCTCGTCCAGGGGCGCATCGGCATCCAGGCCGCGATGGCCATGCGCCTCGTCGTTTTCATGCGCGGCGTCGTGTCCGGCGTGGTCGTGTCCGGCATGTTCATCCTCGTGCCCGTGCCCCTGCCCCTGCCCGTGTTCGTCGTGGCCGGGCGCAAGGCCCATGCCATGCACATGCCAGACCGCCTGGATCGGCACCAGGATCGCCCGGTCCCAGGGCGTGCCGGTCGGGTTCAGCCGGCCGCTGACCCGATACCGGACGCCTTCGTGTTCGTGCCCGCCCTGTTCGACCTGACCATGGGTCGGCACGATCGTCTCGCCCGGTTGCAGCGGCACGGCCGAGCCGACGACGGCCTCGCCCTCGGTCCTGAACATCCCGCCCCGGGAAAAGCCGCCCGCGGTGCCCTCGATCAGGGTGGTGGTGGTGCCGACGATCGGGTAGCCGGCATGGAAGTCGCCGAAACCCACCGGCGCGGCCCATTCCACGCGCGGGTCGTCGTTCAACTCGGCCAGCACCTCGCCCGGCATCAGGGGCAGGGCGGCCGGTTGCAGGAAGACCGCGGACAGCACCAGCTGGGTTTCGCTGCCCGGCGCGCCGACGATCACGTCGAATTTCTCGGCGGCGCGGGCGCTGCCCAGGCGCAGCGCGCGTTCCTGCAAGGTGACGCCGACGCCAAGCGCCACCGCCAGCGCGACCAGCAGGACGATCACCACGGAACCGGCCCAGAGCCGTTTCAAGTCGGCCAGGGCAAAGCGGATCATGGCCGGACCTCTGCCATGCTGTCCGACCGGACGGTGCCGTCGGCCATGGCGATCCGGCGCGGCAGGCGCGAGATCAGGCGCTGGTCATGGGTGACGACGATCAGCGTGGCGCCGGTCTGCGCGGCCAGTTCCAGCAGCAGGCCGGCGATGACCGCGCCGTTCTCGGCATCGAGGCTGGCCGTCGGTTCGTCCGCGACGATCACGCCGGGGTCGCGCAGCAGCGCGCGCGCGGCCGCGACGCGCTGCATCTCGCCGCGCGACAGGGTCTCGACCGGCTGGTCCGGTCGCGACAGGCCGACGCGGGACAGAAGCGCGCCCGCGCGTGCCCGGATGGCGCCGTCCGCCACGCGCGCCAGCCGGGCGGGCAGCAGCACGTTCTCCAGCGCCGAAAGCCCTGGAAACAGGTGGAAATCCTGCATGACCAGGCCGATATTGGCGCCGCGCCAGCGGTCGCGCGCGCCTTCGGAAAGTCGCGCGATGTCGCGTTCGTCCCAGAACACGCGGCCCTGGGTCGGGCGGGCCAGGCCGGTGATGACATTGACCAGCGTGGATTTTCCCGAGCCCGAGGGCCCGATCACCGCGACCTGGCTGCCGGCGGCGATCTTCAGCCGCGGGATGCGCAGAACCGGCGCGGGCAGGCCGGGAAACGAGACTTCGGCAGCGTCGAGGTGCAGGCAGGGCATGGTGCGATCTCAGACCGTGGCATAGCGCGCTTCGCGCAGCCGCAGCTGGCTGACGAAGCCGGTTTCGGGGTCGATCCAGGAGCCGCGCTCGAGCCGGCCGGTCACCTCGATCATCTGGTTGGGCTGGGTAAAGGTCTGCCGCCGGTCCAGGTAGACCACGACGATGTTGTCCGGCCAGTCCGCGTCGGACGAGCAGAAGGGGCAAAGCGCCATCGGGATTTCGGACAGGACAAAGAACTGGGCCTCGGCCTTCAGCGGCGGGGCCATGAAGCCGCGGATGCTGACCGTCTTGCCGGTCAGCAGCTTGACCTTGTCCGAGAACTCCAGCCCCAGCACGCCGTATGCGGCATAAAGCTCGTCGAAGGTCAGCGCGGGCGCGCGGGCCAGCGCCGGGACCGGGGCGCCCAGGGCCAGCAGCGCCGCCAGCCCGCCCAGGCAGGCCCGGCGGCCGGGACGGAAACGGATCGGGTCTTGGGGACGGGTCATCCTGCATCTCCGGCAACGAATACGGTTCGGCCTGGCCGGGGCTGAAACCCCGGACAGGCCGCATGGCTCACTTCTGCACGGTGCCGAGGGCAAAGACGTCGGCCAGGATCTTGTAGACGTCGGACTGCTCCATATAGCCCTTGAACGCCTCGGCGCCGGGGCCGGCGGCCTGCAGCACGATGTCGTCCACGGCATGGACGGCGGTGTCGTTGTCCTTGGGCAGGTTGCCCTCGCGGAAGACCGCGCCGGGCAGATCCTTGTAGGCGTCGTTGGCGACATATTCGCCGTTCTCGTTCTGCACTGCGGGCTGGAACGGGCCGTCCAGCTTCGGGCCCCAGGTCTCGTAATGGTCGGGATAGTTCGAGGCGAAGATCGCGAAACGCCGCGCCACGTCGACCGAGTCGGGATAGCCGTCGCCATCGGCATCGGCATAGTCGGGAAAGCCCGCCTCGTCATAGACGCCGACCTTCTGGCGCATCTGGTCGCCGGGCCGGTTGTCGTCGATCGTGCCGATCAGCGAGACGCCATGGGTATGGTCGCCCGTGACCACGATCAGCGTGTCGGGATTGGCCTCGGCGAATTCGCGGGCCAGGGCCACGACCTGGTCCAGTTCGATGGTCTCGACCACGGCGCGATCCCAGTCCATCGGGTGGGACATCTTGTCGATCGAGGCGCCCTCGACCATCAGGAAGAAGCCGTCGGGGTTCTTCGACAGCTGCGCCAGCGCCGATTGCGTCATCTCGACCAGGCCGGGCTGGTCGGGGAACTTGTCCACGGTGCCCTTTTTCAGCTGGTTGCGGTCCAGCCAGGTGTCCATGTTGCCGGTGTGGAACAGGCCCAGGAGCTTGCCGGCATTGCTGCCCGCCGCCGCGGCCAGTTCATCCCTGCTGGTCGCCAGCGCATAGCCGGCATCCTTGAACAGCTGGATATAGTCCTTGTCGTCCTTGCGCTTCGAGCCGGGGATATCGGCCTTGAGGAAATAGGCCGAGCCGCCGCCCAGGATGACCTCGGGCTGGATGTCGTGGAACATGCCGACGATCTCGGCCTTGTCGGCGCGCTTGCGGGTATGGGCCACGACCGCGGCCGGGGTCGCGTCCTGCAGCTCGGAGGTCGAGACGACGCCGATCGCCTTGTTGGTGGTACGGCGCAGCGCCTCGGCGATGGTTTCGACCCTGGGATCGTCCAGGCTGTCCGGGGTGCGGTCGGCATAGACGCCAAGCGCGTTCACGCGGCTCTTGTGGCCGGTCATGTAGGCCGACATCGTATTGGCCGAATCCGTCGCGATGGAATGGGTGGACGAGGTGCCGATGAAGGCCATGTGGTCCAGGTCGTCCATGGCCAGGCGGCCGTTGGCCTTGCCCTCGGTCATGCCCTTGGACATGATCCGCGCCGCGGTGCGATGCGCCACCGACAGCCCGTCGCCCAGGATGAAGATGACATTCTTGGCCTTGGGGGTCTCGGCGGTCGAATAGACCTCCCAGGTGACCGACTTGCTTTCCTCGCCGGCCTTGACCTCGACCGTGTATCGGCCCGGTTCGGCCAGCGCCAGGTCGCGCAGGATCAGGGCCGAGCCGAGGGCCGCGTCGTCATCGCCCTTTTCCTCGGCCACGAACTCGGCGGGCTTGCCGAAGACCTCGGCATAGGGCTTGCCGTTCACGGTGACGGCCACGTCGCCTTCGGGATGAACCTCGTCCAGCTCGATCTTGAAATCGAAGGGGGAGTTCACCAGGATCGTCGCCCGGTCGAGCGGATAGATCGTGGCGGCCTGGGCGGCCCCCGTCAGAAAGGTCGTTGCCGCAAGCATCGCAAGCAGATTTCGCATGATCGCCTCTTGTGAGTTTCGGAAAACCGAGGGTTTTCCCGCAAGGGCGGCCTAGGGTCAGGATGCATTGATTTCTGTTGCGCTGCGTGATTCACGCCTCCGAAAACGGAGCGGTGACATGAGCGATCTCTTCTGGCTGACCGACGCGCAGATGGCGCGCCTGGCTCCCTTCTTTCCCAGGTCGCACGGGAAGCCCCGGGTTGATGACAGACGGGTGCTGAGCGGGATTATTTTCATCAATCGCAATGGCTTGCGTTGGCGCGATGCGCCCGCCTCGTATGGCCCACATAAGACGCTCTACAGCCGGTGGAAGCGTTGGAGCGAAAAGGGCATCTTCGCGCGGATGATGGCCGGGCTGGCGGCGGAACACGGCGAGAAAACGACCGTGATGATCGACGCAACATACCTCAAGGCCCATCGAACGGCGACCAGCATGGCCGCCAAAAAGGGGGGCGTGGTCGCCTGATCGGTCGAACCAAAGGCGGTATGAACACCAAGCTGCACGCCATCTGCGACAGTCAGGGGCGACCGATCGACCTGTTCGTCACCGCTGGACAGGTCAGCGATTATATCGGCGCTCGGGCCCTGCTGAGTGGTCTGCCAAACGTCAAATGGCTACTCGGGGATCGTGGCTATGACGCTGACTGGTTCAGAGAAGCGTTGCAGGACAAGGGGATACGTGCCTGCATCCCAGGCCGGAAGAAACGCAAGACGCCGATCAAATACGATAAGCGGAGATACAAGCGGCGTAACCGCATCGAGATCATGTTCGGCAGGCTCAAGGACTGGAGGCGCGTCGCGACCCGCTATGACCGATGCCCCAAGGTGTTCCTCTCAGCCATCGCCCTCGCGGCTCTCGTCATCTATTGGTTATGAATCCTGACCCTAGAACACGCTTGTCATCGACGCGTGGCTTGCCGTGCGACTTCGGGAAGAAAGGGGCAAGCTTGGTCATCTGCTCGTCGGTCAGCCAGTACAGGTCGCTCATGTCACCGCTCCGTTTTCCGAGCCGTGAATCACGTAGCACACTGAAAATCAATGCATCCTGACCCTAGGTTTAATGTCAGGTCGCGAAGCTTGGCGCTATGGACCGGCAAGCCTATGGACGCACTCGGCAAAAGTGGGATGGTTTCTTGCGAGCGCGTGGTTTGCCAAGACTTCGCGATACAACAAGGTGCCACGGCGAGCCCTTATAGTCTTGAAGAACCATTTCGGATCCAGTTTACCAGCGATCATCGCTCGATTGACCTCCTTGAAAATGCCTATCTGGTTCAACATAGGCGCACCGCCGTGTCCAGCGCCCGGTATTGGCAAATTGACAACATGCGGTCCTACGGACAAGCGGTCTGCGTGTCGTCTGTCGAAAGTGTCCAAGTTGTCGTAAATAATATAGCATAGGCCGGCATGGCGGACCCCGTCCGCGCCGTCCCAGAAGGGCAGGGACCAGTTCTGCCTTGTGCCTTCTGGAAACCTGTTTTCCCACGGCGTAATGTCTGGTTTCAAGGTGCTCTGCGGGCTGTACGCGACTACTTTACATCCCGGCGCAAAGGGGGCGAAGGCGGCTGCCGCGTAACCGCCCATGGAGCCTCCTGTAAAGACAACGTTCGAAAAACTCTCAAAGAAGCCCTGATTCTTTATCGCTTCAAATGCTTCTATGAGGTCGTAGCGGCGATACCAATCGCGTCTGCGTGCAATTACGCCCAGCAGCGAATGGCCTTGCCCAAGATAGAATTTCTGGCCCCAGGTATGGCGGCCGACGTATTTTTCGTTAAGCGGCCGAGCTGCGTTATCGAAAGAAACGATCAGCGTCCGGCCGCCAGCCGTGTATTGAAGACGATGGTTCGAAAGCTGGAAGACAAAGTCCGAAGAGGCGTTGACCTCTCCTATATGCTTTCGCCTTGTAAGAAATCGGAGTAGCCTCATCGGACTGCCTCTATATCCCGTCGGCTTACTTATTGTTCAATCAGACAGATCCGGGTGCAGGCCTCACCGGGGAATTTCAAGGCTATAGCCGAAATGCTCGAAATCATTGGCGTAGACTTTTCGCACAATGTCGGCAGTTTTCTGGGTATAGTATTCCTGCACCTTCTCATTGGACCCGGTTGCGTGTGAACGCCCGGCGGTGAAGGAAAGCTTTGCCAAGCCGACTCGGCGCGCGATATCGCCGGAGTCTTCGTCCAATGTTTCAAGCTTCGCAAAGAAAGTATATGGTATGATATCCGCACAGATGTGTTCGTATTGTGGCCGCCAATGCTGATCGAAGTCCAGCGGCTGTTCGAACAGCGTCAATGCTTCGCAATATTCCTCGAAGCTTACGGAATTATGCGCAACAGCGGACACGTGAACGTCGCGTAGTTTTGCCACCCTGTGCGCGATGTTTCTGAACTGGGGCTCGTTACGCCGAACCTTGTCGAGATAACCAGACAGAATCCGCGCAAAGGGGTTACGCACGACCGCCCATTTGATGACGTTGCTGTCTCTGATAAATTCGTTGAATTTCGTGCGACCCATCTGGAAGGGTTTGATCAGAAGCTGATGCTGAAAAGGGACATGGGGGTTGTGGTTTTCCTGCAGAAAGCCGGCGGGTACGGGCACATCCATTGTTTCCTGCCGCCATAGCTCTTTCTTTACGGCCGAGCATCCCGATTTCGCTACTTCACAAAAGAAATACATATTCTTTAGCGAAATCGAAAAATGATAGTTCATCTGCTGCGGACCGAGCCTCTGGTTACAGTTTTGGTAGTAGAACATTTCTTTCTTCTCCGGGGTATCGGTTGAGGCAGGTTGTGAGGTTGCTGTCTGGAAGGGCGCTTGCGGCCTTTTCCTGTTCCAACTGCGTGAAACATAAAGCGGATTGAATATCTTGATCATAGTGGTGATGTGCAAAACGCTGGTATAGATGGCCTCCCCAAAAACACCGCCGCCGTGTCCAGCGCCTCGCGGATGGTCACGTCCATGTCGAGATAGCGATAGGTGCCCAGCCGGCCGACGAAGGTGACGCCCTTCTGCGCCTGCGCCAGATCGACATATTGCGCCAGAAGCGATTTCTCCTCGACCAGGCGGATCGGGTAATAGGGGATGTCGCCCGGCCCGGCGGCGCGCGAATATTCGCGATAGCAGGTGCTGGCCTCGTGGCTTTCCCAGGGCGAGAAATGCTTGTGCTCGGTGATGCGCGTCCAGGGCACATCGCGGTCGCCATAGTTCATCACCGCGCAGCCCTGGTAATCGCCCTGATAGGTGAAACGCTCGAAATCCAGGGTGCGATAGCCCAGCCGGCCCAGGCTGTAGTCGAAGAACCCGTCCAGCGGTCCCGACCAGAACAGGTGGTCGGCCTGCTCGGCCATCTCGGCGCGATAGGGGGTCTCCAGCTCGACCGAGATGCGCGGATGATCCAGGATCGCCGCCACCATCGCCGTATAGCCGGCGCGCGGCATGCCCTGGAAGCGGTGGAAGAAATAATTGTCGTCATAGTTGAAACGCAGCGGCAGGCGCTTGAGGATCGAGGCCGGCAATTCGCGCGGCGAGCAGCCCCATTGCTTTTCGGTATAGCCCTTGAAGAACGCCTCGTAGAGTTCCGGGCCGACGAAGCGCAGCGCCTGTTCCTCGAAGCTCTGCGGCTCGGCGATCGAGCGGTCGGCGCGGCTTTCGATGAAGGCGCGCGCCTCGTCCGGGCGCAGGGTCTTGCCGAAGAACTGGTTGATGGTGTGCAGGTTCACCGGCAGCGAATAGACCGCGCCCTGCGAGGTGGTCTTGACCCGGTTCTGGAACGGCACGAATTCGGCGAAGCGGTTGACATAGTCCCAGACCCCCGCGTCGTCGGTATGGAAGATATGCGGGCCGTAAAGATGCAGCATGACGCCGGTCTCGGGGTCGCGCTCGGTATGGCAATTGCCGCCGATATGCGGGCGGCTGTCGATGATGCGGCAGTCATGGCCGGCCTCGGCCAACTGGCGCCCGATCACCGCGCCCGACAGTCCCGCGCCCACAAGCAGTATCTTCATCTTCCGTCATTCCCGTTTCCCGCCGCGGCTGCGGAAGGCGCGGATCTTGTCATGGTTGTGCGGCGGAACAGCGTTGCGGTTCGCGCGCCACGGCCCATCTCGCAACGCCGCCCAAGGTCTATAGCATGGGTCGGGGCGATGGCAAAAGCCGGCGCGATGCCCCAATCGGGGGGATTCGCGGGGGGAATCTTGCCGAGCGGGCCGCGCCAAGGCCAATCCGGCGGCATCCCGCCGCCCGGATGAGCGGTTCTTTGCGCTTTGCCGGCACAGCCAGAGCGCGAGCGGGCGAAACGCTTTGCAAGCCTGACACAAAGTAGCCTTAATACAACCGCATAGGATACCGTCCCGACCGTACCGCGTGCCTGGTTGCCATTCCGACGCAAATGTCGCAAAAACCGACGAGTTTAGTTTGCTTAGGGTCAGGATTCATAACCAATAAATGACGGTTGCCGCGAGCGCGATGGCCGAGAGGAAGACCTTCGGGCATCTGTCGTATCGGGTTGCCACGCGCCGCCAGTCCTTGAGCCTGCCAAACATGATCTCGATGCGGTTGCGCCGCTTGTATCGGCGCTTGTCGTATTTGACCGGTGTCTTGCGCTGCTTTCGGCCGGGGATGCAGGCTCGTATCCCCTTGTCCTGCAAGGCTTCCCGGAACCAGTCGGCGTCATAGCCGCGATCCCCGAGCAGCCAATCGACCTTTGGGAGGCTGCTGAGCAACGCCCGCGCCCCGATGTAGTCGCTGACCTGCCCTGCGGTGACGAACAGGTCGAGCGGTCGGCCCTGGCTGTCACAGATGGCATGCAGCTTCGTGTTCATGCCGCCCTTGGTCCGGCCGACGAGGCGTCCACGCCCCCCTTTTTCACGGCCAAGCTGGTCGCGGTGCGGTGCGCTTTCAGATAGGTCGCGTCGATCATCACGGTCTTTTCCTCGCCGTGGTCGGCGGCCAGCCCGATCATCATCCTGGCGAAAATGCCTTTCTCGCTCCAACGCTTCCACCGGCTGTAGAGCGTCTTGTGCGGCCCATACTCCCTGGGGGCATCTCGCCAGCGCAAACCATTGCGATTGATGAAGATAATCCCGCTTAGAACACGCTTGTCATCGACGCGTGGCTTGCCGTGCGACTTCGGGAAGAAAGGGGCAAGCTTGGTCATCTGCTCGTCGGTCAGCCAGTACAGGTCGCTCATGTCACCGCTCCGTTTTCCGAGCCGTGAATCACGTAGCACACTGAAAATCAATGCATCCTGACCCTAGTGGAGGCCCGGGCAGCGGCGTCTCGATGGTGCCACCCTGGACCCCGGACCCGCCCACGGGAGAGGCGTCTGACAATGGGGCGGAAGGCGGGGACGCTCCAGCCGATGACGGTGTTGCGGCCCCCCAGGTGCCGCCGGCGCCCGCACCACTTGCCCCACCAGTCCGCTTCCGCGGTGCGCGTCGTGCGCTAGGCGAGTTCGCAAAATCAGGCGATGGTGGGGACATGCGGCGCAGCATGGGTCACTACGTCCGGACCGGCTATGGCGGATCGGCAACAGCGACTCGGCGCTTCGGAGGTACGGCGGCAACCGCCGGTGCGCTTGGCGGAGCGCTGGCGCGGGTTGCAGCGGGACAGCCGGCCGAGCCAGGCAGCCCGCTTGATCCGGCACTCCTCGCCGGCCGCAATGTGCAGGAAGTTATGAACGCCGTTGTGGAGGCGGTTCGGCCGGTCGACGGGACGCAGGACGCAGAAGCTGAGCGCGCGGCAATTCGGGATGCCTTGACCGAGCTTCTTACCCGGTTCCCAGATGCGGATCTGCTAAATCTCGACCCTGAGCAGCGCGCCTTCGCCATCGAGCGTTTCACGGCAATCGACGTCTTCCGTCGCTTTGAACTCGATGTCGGCAAGACCATCGTTGAGAAGGCGCCGAGTGCGGTGACAGCTCTGTCTCGGCTCAAGGAAGTGCGGGACTATGTGAAGCAGAGCGTGGCAGCGGCATTCCGCAAGCTGCGCGATGCCGGACGCAGCCTCACCAGTGGTCGCATCAGTCAGGTTGTTAGGGATGCTCTGAGGGAGACATTTGAGGTGTTTGAAGGATACGCGGAATGAGGCTGGCCTGCGGTCCAGACGGCGCGGATCTGCCCGGCGGTGAAGGTATCATGCGCGTGGTCCTTTACGGCCAGCCGCGGGCCGAAGGACAAGGAAGCGCTGGCGATGCGGCGAGATCCGAGATCCAACGCCGACGATTTGACCCGGCCCCGCGGGCCTGGGACTTGTTATCGATCGCGCTGAGTGTCGTGACTGCAGATTTCGCAGTCTTGCGCGACAAGAGCCCGGACGGGTGGACACGAGAGATCGAACTCGACATTGCCGTGGCGGACGCGCCGTTCTGGAACGGGCAGGCCCGGGCCTTGGCCGAAGCGCTCGCATTCCTCACGACCGACCGCTGGACCCTGCGATTTCACGAGGGTGGGATGCTGCCCACGCCGCCTCGTGAACCAGTCCGGCCGCCTGAGAGCTGTGTGGTACTTCTGTCCGGCGGGCTAGACAGTTTGATCGGAGCGATTGACCTAACCGCGGCGGGCCACAAGCCATTCGCAATCAGCCAGACAGTTCGAGGCGACGCGGACAAGCAGGTCGACTTTGCCGCAAAGATCGGGGGCGGTCTCGGACACCTGCAACTAAACCACAATGCACATACGCCGGGTGTGCAAGAAGCCTCGCAACGGGCGAGGTCGCTTGTTTTCATCACTTTTGGCGTGATCGCTGCCACGGCCCTCAAAGCCTATCGGGAGGTCGCGGAGGTGCCACTCTTCGTGTGCGAGAACTGCTTCATCGCCATTAACCCGCCTCTGACTGGCGGGCGGCTCGGAAGCCTCAGCACTCGCACGGCACATCCGGAATTCCTGGCTCGTCTGCAAAAGGTGCTGGATGCGGCTGGTCTCCGTGTCAAGATCACCAACCCTTATGCCACGAAGACCAAGGGCGAAATGCTCCAAGCGTGCGCCGACCAGAATTTGCTTGGCGCCGAGGCTGCACGTTCGACGAGCTGTGGTCGATTCCAACGGTTCAACTATCGTCAATGCGGGCGATGCGTTCCGTGTCAGGTCCGACGGGCGGCGTTCCTCGCGTGGGACGCCAGCCAAGATACGACAGATTACGTCTACGAACCGATCGGAAAGGATGATGCAGATCACTCGGGGTTCGACGACGTGCGCTCAGTCGCGATCGCGCTTGCGGCCATCAAGGCAGATGGCATTGAGGCGTGGCTCGGTCATGCGTTGGCGTCCCCGTTCATCGCTGATCGACCGGCTCTTGTCGGTATGCTTGAGCGCGGTCTTGAAGAGCTTCGCGCGCTTCATCAGGCTTACGGCGTCAAATGATCGATTTCCACGCGCACCTAGACCTTTATCCTGATCCACACACCGTAGCGCGCGAGTGCGTCGTTCGCGATCTCTATGTTCTTTCTGTCACGACAACACCGTCAGCGTGGTCCGGAACGGCGGCGCTGACAACACAAAGGATGCGCCGCGTATTAGAACAGCGCTCGGACTGCATCCGCAAATCGCGCATGAACGTAAAGGCGAGCTTCCGCTGTTTGAGCGCCTGTTACCGCAGGTTCGGTATGTTGGCGAAATTGGCCTCGATGGTGGTCCAGAATACCGGCGATATTGGCTGGACCAAGAGCATGTCTTCACGCGTGTGCTCAGTCTTTGTGCTCGCGTCGGGGGCCGCGTCATGAGTATTCATAGCCGTCGCGCATCCACGCAGGTTCTTGACGCGCTGGTGACGGAGCCCAGTGCTGGCATAGCGATCCTTCACTGGTTTTCGGGAACACAAAGGGAGCTTGCGCGCGCGGTCGATTTGGGGTGCTGGTTCAGCGTTGGCCCGGCCATGTTGGCCGGTGACAAGGGGAGGGCACTGGCGGCCAAGATGCCACGGGACCGAATCCTTACCGAGACGGATGGCCCTTTCGCACAGGTTGATGGGCGAGCGGCATGGCCGTGGGATGCAAACCGAGCGGTAGAAGCGCTATCGAAGATTTGGTCAGAACCCATCGACACGGTGCAGCGCCAGCTTGATGGCAACCTCCGTAGATTAAGCAGCCAAGGGGTTGCCGGCGGCTGACCGTCAAAAGCTTGGCATGACCTTCGCGCGGTTACTGAGAGGCTTGAGCGGTCTGAGATCACGCGGCTGCCTTCAGGTGCTTCTTCTCAAGCATCGTCCGGACAAATTTATCCCATTTCGCCATTCCGGCCCGCTTCTCGACCATGTAGTTCCAGCGGTCGTAGTGCTTGGAACTGACGTCCTGTAAGGCGTGGTTTTGCAGCCGGTCGCGGATTTCCTTCGGAACGCCCGCCTTGCCGGCCAGCGTCTTGAAGGTCCGGCGCAGGTCGCGATTCGTCACATAGGGGATGACGCCGCGGTCCCGCTGACGCCACATGAACGAGTAAAGCGTGCCGTGGCTGACGGGCTTCGACGGATCTTGGGCCGATGGGAAAAACCAGCCGTATTCGTTGACGTTGATGGAGGCGAGCAACTCCGCCGCAAGCGAGGGCACCGGAACGGCATGGGGCTGTTCGTTCTTGGTCCTGGACCAGTCGATGATCTTCTCCTTGGCATCCCACTGATCGATGTGAAGGCCGGCGATCTCCTGCACCCGCTGTCCGGTCAGCATGATGAGCCTGACCGCGCGGGTATAGGGCGGATGGACTGGCGTGTCGGGGCATTCGAGCCAGCGGTAGAGCCGGACGAACTCGTCCTCGTCGAGCCAGCGCGTGCCCTTCACCTTGGGCTCGGTCGGGATACCCGACGCCGGGTTGAAGGGGATGCGGAAGCGACGGGGGGACTGCTGCCGATAGTCGTTGTCGGACTTCATGCCCCAGCTAAAGGCGGCATGGAGATAGGAGCGCACATGGTCGGCCATCGACTTCGCGCCCCGCTCGTAGATCGGGCGGATCAGCTCGATGACTTCTTCGGCTTCGACTTCGCGGGCGAGACGGTTGCGCCCCAGTGTGTCGGCGATCTTGTTGAGGCCCTTTTCGGTCTCCTTCCAGGAGGGCTTCCCGGCTTCCTTGAGAGCGGCGACATAGCCCTCGAACAGATCGGCGACGGTGCCGGGGCGGGTGTCGGTAGCGATCTTGATGCTCCGGCCCTTCTGGATCACGTCGGCAAAATCGCGCTTGAAGATCTCGCGCGCCTGGGCGAGCGACATCGAGGGATAGGAGCCGATCTTCTTCTTGGTGCGTTTGCCGTCCCGCCACTGCTGGGCCATCCAGTCGGCGGTGACGCGCTGGGGCATGGGCTTCAGGACGAGAAGGAGGCGGCCGGTGCCGCGCCCTTCGCCGTCGGCGAGGTTTTCCTGTTTCTGGCTCGTCTCGACCCGCTTGAGCGCGTGGCGGATCGTGGTGTCGGTCAGGGCAGGCATGGTGTTTCCTCCTGTTCCGCAGCTGGGATCGGTCAGGGAGAAACGGGGATCGCTAGGTGGGATCGGGAGGCCGTTTTCTACCCCTTTTACAGCCCCCAATTTGCCATAACCGCCCCCACTACGCAACGCAGAAAAGTGCCAAAATACCCAGTGTTTCAACGTGATTGAGCGGGATCGTTCGTGATCATCCTCAATGAGTGGGGTGGTTGTGGAACACCCTCGCATGAGTCCTTCCCGGCGATGGCCCGGCTGGCCCTCGCTCCGGCGGGCCTGGGTCATATGGTGTCCTGGAAGCGGGAGACCGAGGCGGCAATGACCCCTGCCGGGAAAGGGCTAACCGTGCAGCAGGGCGGGCAGGCTGCCGCTGGCCAGAACCGCTTGCGCCAGATCCCGCATCGGGGGCAGCGGGTAGGTGTCCGAATTGCCGCGCGCCCCGCGGATATGGGACACCGCACTGTCCAGCGTCGGGAACCTGCCGGGCGCGCGCAGGTGCAGATAGATCGCCAGCACGATGACCGAGCGCGACCGCCCGCCCCGGCAATGCACCAGCACATGCCCGGCGCGATGGGCGGGATAGTTCGGCTTGCCGGGGCTGGCCAGCGTGACCAGCCCTTCCAGCGCCAGAACGGCGGCGGCAAGATGGGCGGGCGTATTGCCCGACCCGTCGATCAGCCCCACCTTGGCGCGGCGCATATGGGTGCCGTCGGGCAGTTGCAGGGGCGCCACGTCGATGTTCAGCGCCACGTTCAGCGAAGACGTGATGCCCGCCGCCAGCAGCGCCGCGCCGTCGCGGGCGCCGGTCAGGTTGCCGACGTAAAGGCGGCAGATCCGGCCTTGGGGCAGGGCCAGGTCATGGGCCGGGACAAGGATCGCGGTGTCGTTCTCGGCCCGCTCGCGGGTGGTTTCCTTGGTGAGCATGGGTTTGGCTTTCTTCTGTCAGGGGGCAGACCCGGTCCGGTCGCCAGATCGGGGCCAGGGCGCGCGCGAGTTCGGGGGCATCGTCCAATGCGCCAAAGGCGGGAACCAGATGCCTGGCGCCGGTGATGCCGGCCAGCCAGAGCTGATCGCGGGCGCGGGGGTGCACGTTCCAGGGATGCCGGCTGGCGCGACCCGCGGCGATCAACCCGGCCGCCGCGCTGCCGGGGGCGACGTGGCCGGTGAAGATGAAGCGCCAGCCTCGCGGATCGGCGATCAGGCAGGACACCAAGTCGCCGGGGCGCTCGGTGTCCGCGGCGATGATCACGTCGCCGTCGCGGGCCTCTGGCGCGGTGGTGATGCAGCGCAGGTCGGGCAACGCGCCCTGCAGCTCGGCCCGGACCTGCGGGCAGACCACCGGTGACAGGCCAAGGGCGGACAGCCGCAGCGCCATATCCGCGCCGCGCCCCAGGATCGGGACCGGCAGCACTGTGCCGGGGAGGATGCTGTCCGCCAGCGCCGGCCCCTGCTTGGCCAAGGTCTGATCGCGGTCGCCATAGGAAAGATCGGTGATCACCAGATCCGCCCGGGGCGGGGGATCGAGGGGCAGAAGCCCGGATTCCCGGCTCCAGTCGCCCATGTAAAGCGCGCCGCCCTCTTGCGGCAGGTGCAGCCAGATGCCGCCCATGGCATGCCCGCTGCGTCCGACCACGACAGGCAGGCCCAGCAGTTGCGCCGGCCCTTGCAGCGGCAGGGCGTGGCAGGCTGCGGGCGGCGGATGCAGGCCCAGCAGCGGCAGGGCGTCGAAGGTGGCGCGGCTGGCAAAGACCGGCGGACAGCCCAGCCGCGGCCAGAGGTCGATGGCCCCGACATGGTCGATATGCGCATGGGACAGGAAGATCGCATCGACCCGTCCGATGCCGTCCATATCCGGGCGCTGGCCCGGTGTCGGCCCCTCGCCCAGGTCCAGCAGGATGCGCCGCCCGGCGATCTCCAGCAGGAAGGCCGCCGGGGATTTGCCGCCCAGGCCGCTGAAGGCGGTCAGAACTGCCATGGCAACACGCCTTTCGGCAGGAAGCGCGACAGCGCCGTCGACAGCAGCATCAGCGCCAGCACGCCCAGGGTCATCAGGCAACCCACGGCGGCGGCAAGGGTCGAGGCCCCGCCTTCCTCGAGGAAGATGATCATCGGCCCGATCGTGCGGGTGCCCGAGGAGATCAGCAGGATCGAGGTCTGGATCTCGTTGATCGCGGTCATGAAGACGATCACGGCGGCGGCGATGGCGGTCGGCGCGATCAGCGGCCAGATCACGTCGCGCATCCGGCGCAGGAAGCCCGCGCCCGCGACCTGCGCGGCCTCTTCCAGCGCGCGGTCGATCTGGGCGTATCCCGACAGCACCGGACGCAGCGCCAGTGCGAAGAAACCCGCGACATAGGCCGCCAGGATGATCCAGGGCGTGCCATAGATCGACACCCCGATCCCCGGCAAGGGCCGCAGGAACAGCAGGATCATCGCGACGCCCAGCGTGATGCCCGGCAGGGTATAGGCGGCCTCGGACCCGAAATGCAGCAGTCGCACCAGGGGCCCGCGCCGCCATGTCAGGAAATAGCCAAGGAAAACCGAGGCCAGCATCAGGAAGCCCATGGTGACCAGCGTCAGCCACAGCGAGGTGACGAAGGCATCGCGCAGCGACACTTGCTGGAACAGGGCCGCTGCGTAGTTCTTCAGCGTCATCGTCTCTGCCGTCAGCGGCAGGCCGTAGGCGGCGACCAGCGATGTCTGAAGCAGCGCCGACAGGGGCAGCAGCAGCGAGACGATGAGATAGCCCCAGAGCAGCGCCGCGATCACGGCCCCGGCCCGGCCCAGGGGAAGCGTCAGGGGGCGGCTGCCCAGATCGACGCGGGTATCGCCGCGCTCACCGGCGCGCGCGGCCAGCAGCACGCCCGCCACGGTCAGGGCGGTCAGCACCAGCGACAGCGCCGCCATGTTCGGCAGGGCGGCCGGCCCCAGCCCGTTGATCTGCTGATAGATCTGGGTGATCAGCGTCGGCACCCGTGCGGGAATGCCCAGCATGGCCTGAATGCCGAAATTCCCGATTGCCGAGACGAAGGCAAGGCTGGCCGCCGCCACCATGCCGCCGCGTGCCAGCGGCAGGATCACCGTCAGCAGCACCCGGAGCGGACCGGCGCCGGCGGCGCGTGCCGCCTCGGCCAGGTCCAGCGGAATGCGGCGCAGGCTGGCCTGAATCGCCAGATAGACCAGCGGTGCATTGTAGATGCCCAGAAGCAGGATGATCCCGGTCCTGGAATACAGGGGATGCCGCGTGCCCGCCTCCATCGACAGGCCAAGGACGCCCAGCACCGGGCTGGAGGGCGAGAAGGCCTGGATCCAGGCCATGGCGGTCACCTGCGGCGGGATCATCAGGGGCAGCACGAAGGCAAAGACCAGCGCCGATTTGCCGCCAAGGTCGGTCTGCACCATGATCACCGCGAAGATCGTGCCGACCAGCAGGGAAACAAGGGTCGAGGCCAGCGAGATCTGGATGGTGTTCCAGATCGCCGCCCCGGTCTGCGGGCGCGAGAACAGCTTCGCCAGCCGCTCGACCGCCAGCCCGCCATCGTCGAAAAGCGCCGCCTGCGCCAGCCGCAGCATCGGCGCGACGGAAACCGACAGGATCAGCACGGCCAGCAGGGCCAGCACGATCCTTTCGGACGAAAGCCGGAAAAGGGGCGCGCGCGGCGCCCCCGTGCTGTTCGGAACGGAGGTCATCCCCGGTCAGCCGCCGAAGATTTCGGTGAACCGGGCGCGGGCCTCGGCATCCTCGGCCACCGCGCGGTCGGCATCCAGCGGCATCAGCCTGATCTCGGACAGCGCCGGCATCCCCTCGGGCGAGGCGACCTTGGGGTCGACCGGCATGTAGCCCTGTTCGGCGGCCAGTTTCTGGCCCTCTTCCGACAGCACGAAGCTGACGAAGGTCTTTGCCGCCTCGGGCTGATCGGTGCCGGCAAGGATCGCCACCGGCTCGGTGAAGAAGGTGGCGCCTTCGGCCGGATAGACGAATTCCACCGGCGAGCCCGCCTTCTTGGCGCGCAGCACATCGGCATCAATGTTGACGCCATATTTCACCTGGCCCCCGGCCACGGCCTTGAGCACCGGGCCATTGCCGCCCTCGGGCACCACGCCAAGCGCATTCAGACGTTCGTAATAGTTCCAGCCCTGGCTGGCGTCCTGTAGCAGCGAATGCATGTGGACCAGCGCCGCGCCGGAATAAAGCGGGCTCGGGGCGACGATCTGGCCGGCATTGGCATCCTGGAACAGATCGGCCCAGCCGGTGACGGGCGCGGCGATCCGGGTGTTGTAGACGATGCCGGTGGACGAGATCTTGGTGCCGAAGAAGGTCTTGTCGGCATCGTATAGCAGCGGGTCGATGCCTTCGAGCGGCGCTTCGGGCCAGGCCAGCAGCAAGCCTTGGCTTTTCAACGCGCCCAGATTGATGCTGTCGGCGACCAGCAGCACATCGGCCTTGATGCCGCCGGCCTGCTGCTCGGCGGTCAGGATGTTCATCAGCTGCGAGGTGCCGTTGCGCATCCATTCCACGGTGATGTCGGGATGCCTGGCCATGAAGGCGTCGACGGTCTGCTGGGCGATTTCCGGCGATTGCGAGGTATAGAGCGTCAGCGTGGTCTGCGCCGACACCGAGGTCGCGGACAGCATCAGGGCAAGGGTGGTGACAGTCAGGCGCATTGGAATTTCTCCGTAAGATGCGGGGAGGAGGAGGGGACCGATGCCGCGCCGGGAACGGAGGTGCCGGGCAGCGGGATGGCCCAGAGGTCGCGGAACGCCAGGTCAAGGCGCGCGCCCGGTTCGGGCGGCGTGGCCGTGTCGGGCAGCACCATGGGCAACCGCAGGGACGGGTCCGCCTCCGGGCGCAGCTCATAGGACCAGCTGCCGCCGCGATAGCTGCGGGCGGTGACGCGGGCGGGGATGCCGGCCTCGCCCGGATGGGCGGGCTGGATATCGGCGGGATGGATGGCGGCCATGGCCAATGGCCGTGCGGTTTCCCCGGCATGGCAGCGCAGCCGGACGCGCATGCCGAGAAGATCGGCCCTGGCAAGCCTGTCCCCCAGGGGCCGCAGGCCCTCGACCGGCAGCACCAGCCCACCCCCGATGAAACCGGCCACCATGGCGTCGGCAGGTTCGCGATACAGTTGCCGGGGGCTGGCGCATTGCAGCAGGCGGCCCCTGTCCATCACCGCGATGCGGTCGGCCAGGGCCATCGCCTCGGCTTGGTCATGGGTGATATAGACCAGCGTCGCCCCGCTTTCGCGGTGGAAGCGGCGGAACTCTTCTTCCATCGCGGCGCGCAGATGCACATCCAGGTTGGCCAGGGGTTCATCCAGCAGCACCAGATCCGAGCCGGCGGCCAGGCAGCGCGCCAGCGCGACCCGCTGGCGTTGCCCGCCCGACAGATCCGCCGGGCGACGGCCGGCAAAGGGCGCCAGGTTGACGGTGTCCAGCGCGCGGGCCACCCGGGCCTGGCGTTCGGCCCGTGGCAGGCGCGCCACCTTCAGCGCATAGCCGACATTTTCCGCCACCGACATATGCGGCCACAGCGCGTAGTTCTGGAACACGAGGCCGATGCCGCGCCCCTCGGGCGGCACCATGGCATTTCCATCCGCCACCTGCCGGTCGCCCAGGGTGATCGTGCCTTCATCGGGGCGCTCGAAGCCTGCGACCAGCCGCAGCAGCGTGGTCTTGCCGCAGCCCGAGGGGCCAAGCACGGCCACGAATTCGCCCGCTGCGATGTCGAGGTCGATACCCGACAGAACCCTGGTTTCGCCATAGCTCTTGCCGATGTTCGACAGCCGCAAACCCGTCATGCCGCGCTGTCCCTTTCCTGCCGTTTCGGCGCGACTGATGCAGCGGCGGCATGACAGGAGCGTGGCCGTTCTGTAAAACCTTGATGAAGCTTGCGGTTCGGATCGAGGCGGGACATCGAACCGGGCGCCGGCGGCGACCCCCGATGCCCTCGGGACCAAGGCTGGCGGTCAGGAAGCCGCCGCCGCCAGGGATCGCGCATAGAGGATGCGCGCATGCGCCGCTCCGGGCGCAATGCCAATCCGTTCGAAACCGCAACGCAGCGGCAGCCGGTGAGACAGCTCTTTGGGCGCGTCCACCACGGCCACGAGCCGCCTGAGGCCGCAACCCTCTCGGGCATGATCCGCCACCGCCTCGAGCGCCCGCTTGGCCAATCCCCAACCCCACAGTTCGGGACGCAGCGCGATCACCGGCTCGACGCCGCCGCGCATGCGGGGCTCGCGCTGCAGCAGGTCGGAAACCGGCTGGAGGCCGCAGATGCCGGCAAAGGCTTGCCCGGCGTCTCCAGGGCCCACAAGCCCAGCCCCGCCTCGTCCAGCTTGCGGCTGCGCGCGAGCATGCCGGCGACCGTCTCGCGCGGCAGCACGATGTCGTCGCAGAGATATTTTCGCACCTGCGGCAGATGCAGCCGCGCGCATAGCGAGGCGAGATCGCCCGCGCGTGCCGGCCGAAGCGTCAGGCCGGGCAGCTGGATCGTCGGCTTCACGCCCTACCCTCCGGCACGGGATTGCGCTGCGGCGGGCGCAAGCATCGGTCCGTTCCGCCTCGGCAAAGGCGGTGGCATCCCAGCCCTGCTGGCGCATCCATGGCCTGCCTTCGGGAGGGGAGGCGGAAACGGCGCGGGACATTCCATGCATATCCGGTCGGATGGCGTCGAGGACCGCTTTGCCTTCCGATCATGTGCCCTGGATCATGCCTGGGTCAACAGCGAGGCGGGAGGGTGCGGCCGGTCAGGGATATGGGCCATCGGGTCGTGAAATGGATCGGCGTCATCGCCGTTCCGAAACATTCGGGGGCCCAAACCACCGCCTCGGCGCACGCATGCTTATCCCGCCCTATCATGTTCGCCCCTGGGTGAAAGGCAACGGGTGCGATGCCTCCGATATCGAAGCCTGCTGCGGGCGGTGCAGCGCCCCGGCATGCGCCCTGCCCCGTGAGGGGCACGGCAAGCAAGGCGTTATGAAGGCCCGCGGACACGCGGAAATACCCGTCGCGCCCGGCATCGGCTTCGTCCGCTTGTCCGCCCGCCTGAGGATGTCCGGCGCACTATAGGTGTCCGCGCGTGCGGCTGGCCCCCGGGAATGGCTCTCTGCCCGCAGGGCCGGCAGCTTCTCGGCCGCGGCGATATTGATCGGCCCGTCTCGCGCCTTTTCAACCGCCATCGGCGCGGCGCCTGCAGCAACAACCGTACCGCCCGCGCGAGAAGCTGGAGCCGCGGGGCTGGCCGGGTTGCGGGACAGGCTGGTCTTGGCCAAGGTGGTCGAGGCGGCGGCGCGCGCCCGTGTCGAGGAGGCCGGTTCAAGCATCAGCGCCGCGTGCCGCAGCATGCCGACTGCCACGCGTGGGTGAAGGTCGAGCGCGCCGATGACGGTGCTAAGGGGCGAATTGGAACGCCAGGACGCCGAAGCCCCAGCCGGCGTGCCGGAGGTCCAGCCGGATACCGCGACCGGCCACCGCCGCAATGTCGGCGCTTCGCCGAGGCGCCGAATGGTCCCGACGGTGTCCGACTTGCGCTCGTCGACCGGCGAGGGGATGGTCACGCCGCTGAAACGCGCGACGATTTGATGGGCATCCTTGGCGTTGCGGGCGCGCAGCCGGAACCGGGGCAAACGGGAGCCATGACGGCGGCATCTGCTTGCCCCCGCAACCGGAGGCCTGTGCCTCGGGGCGGCCGGGGGCTTGGAGGGCGGGCACAGCGGAAGCAACATGTATGGCAGGCTGCACTATTGCATGTGGTCTCAATCGCATTATGACGGACGGCGCCGATCAGCCCTTGGGGAATGCCAGATGCGCATGCGCGACACCTTCATCAAGCCGATGCATCGCGAGGGCATCCGCTTCGTGGCGGCCTTTGCCGCCGCCACCCTGCTGCTGTTCCTGATCTGGGAGCCCTTGGGCTGGATCGGGGTCGGGCTGACCGTCTGGTGCTATTACTTCTTCCGCGACCCCGAGCGGGTGACGCCGGCGCGGCCCGGACTGGTCATAAGCCCGGCGGATGGCGTCGTCTCGCTGATCGAGCCGGCGGTGCCGCCGGCCGAGCTGGGCATGGCCGACACCCCGCTGACCCGCGTCAGCGTGTTCATGAGCGTTTTCAACTGCCATGTGAACCGCAGCCCCGTGGCGGGCGAGGTGGCCGCGGTCGCCTATCGGCCGGGCAAGTTCTTCAACGCCTCGCTGGACAAGGCCAGCGTGGACAATGAACGCAACGGGTTGCGCATCCGCATGGCGGATGGGCGCGATCTGGCGGTGGTGCAGATCGCCGGGCTGGTGGCGCGGCGCATCGTCTGTTTCGTCAAGCCGGGCGACCGGCTGGCGGCGGGAGAGCGCTTCGGGCTGATCCGATTCGGCTCGCGGCTGGATGTCTATCTGCCGCCGGGCGTAGTGCCGCTGGTCGAGATCGGCCAGACCATGGTCGCGGGCGAGACGGTGATCGCCGAGCTGGGGCCGGCCGGGCAGGCGGAGGCGTGATGGACCAGCCCTCCGGCCCGCAGACCGAGTTTTCGCTGGTCCAGCTTCTGCCCAACATGCTGACCATCGTCGCGGTTTGCGCAGGGCTGACCGCCATCCGCTTCGGCGTGCAGGGCGACTACATGCCGGCGGTGCTGCTGATCATCGCGGCGGGCATCCTGGACGGCATCGACGGGCGGATCGCGCGGCTGCTGGGCTCGTCCAGCAAGATCGGGGCCGAGCTTGATTCGCTGGCCGACTTCCTGAATTTCGGCATCGCCCCGCCGCTGATCCTGTATTTCTGGGCGCTGAAGGATATTCGCGGCCTGGGCTGGATCTGCGTGCTGGTCTTTGCCGTCTGCTGCGTGATCCGGCTGGCGCGCTTCAACGTCTCCGCCAAGTCCGAGGAGGCGCAGCGCGACAGCGCCTATTTCGAGGGCATCCCCTCGCCCGCCGGGGCGCTGCTGGTGATGCTGCCGATGTATCTGTCCTTCGCCTTCGCCGACCGGCCGATGCTGCCGGGGGCGTTGATCTGCCTGCACATGGTCCTGGTCGGGCTGCTGCTGATCAGCCGTATTCCCACCTGGTCCTTCAAGACCACCCGCATCTCGCGCGAGAACGTCAAGTTCTTCCTGGTCGGCGTGGCCTTCGTCGGGGCGGCGTTGCTGACCTTCGCCTGGGTGACGCTGATCGCGCTGTGCCTGGGCTATGTCGTCATGGTCATCTGGGCCTGGATCGACCGGGAACGGCCCTCAAACCGATAGGAACGGCCATGGACATCAAATCCATCCAAGCCTCGTATTCCCGCTGGGCGCCGATCTACGACCGGACCTTCGGGGCGGCGACCAACATGGGCCGGCGCCGGGCGGTGGACTACATCAACCGCCGCGGCGGCTCGGTGCTGGAGGTGGGCGTCGGCACCGGCCTGTCGCTGGAGCATTACGGCCCGCACATGCAGGTCACGGGCATCGACTTCAGCCGCGAGATGCTGGACAAGGCCGTCGCCAAGGTGCAGCGCCTGGGGTTGAAGCAGGTGCAGGCGCTGCGGCAGATGGATGCGCGGGCGCTGGATTTCCCCGACGACCATTTCGACACGGTGACGGCGATGCATGTCCTGTCGGTGGTGCCCGAGCCCGAGCGGGTGATGGCCGAGATCGCGCGGGTCTGCAAGCCGGGCGGCAAGGTGGTCATCACCAACCATTTCGCGCGCGACCGCGGCGCCATGGCGGCGGTCGAGCGGGTCTTTGCCCCCCTGGCCAATACGATCGGCTGGCATTCCGATTTCCGCATCGAGCGGGTGCTGGGCCAGGAATCGCTGGTCCTCGAGGAACGCCGCACCCTGCCGCCTTTGGGCATGATGACCTTTCTGGTGCTGGCCAAGGCGGGCTAGGCGGGGCTTTCCGCGCCGGGACGGGACGGCTATGTCCTGGGCATGACCGATCAGGACCAGATCCTGGGCCGGCTGGCCCGGTCCGCCTTTCGCAGCCGCTTTCGCCTTGGCCGGAAGCAGCGGCGCTATGCCGACGCCAGGGGGCGCGAGACCGTCGCCGCCCATGCGCGCGACTTCATCGCCGCGCGGCTGGCACCGGTCGAGCCGCCGAACGACGGCCGCCAGACCCCGATGCGTGGCCATCCGGTCTTCATCGCCCAGCACGCCACCGCCTGCTGCTGCCGCTCTTGCCTGCAGAAATGGCACGGCATCCCGCGCGGCCGGGCGCTGGACGCCGCGCAGCAGGCGCAGATCGTCGACCTGCTGATGGCCTGGATCGACCGCGAGATGGGCTTTCGCCCGCCACCGCCGCCGGCAAGGCCCGCGGAATGAGCGGCGCCACCCCGGCCACGCAATTCCTGCTTCGGGCGCAGGTGGCCTTTCGCCCGGTTGAATACCGCTATGATCCGGGGTCCGAGCGCGTGGCGCTGCAAGCGGCCGAGGCCATCGGCCTGCCGCCCGCCCGGCTGCTCAAGACGCTGATGGTCGAGGTGGACGGCCGCCCCGCCTGCGCGGTCCTGCCCGGTGATCGCAGCCTGTCGATGAAGCGGGTGGCGGCGGCATTCGGCGGCAAGTCGGCGGCGATGATGCCGCCCGCCAAGGCCGAGCGGCTGACCGGCTATCATACCGGCGGCATCAGCCCCTTCGGCCAGCGCCGCCCGGTGCCGGTGGCCTTCGAGGCCGACGCCATGGGCTTTGACGAGGTGGCGATCAACGGCGGCAGGCGCGGGCTGTTGCTGCTGCTGTCGCCGCGCGATGCGCTGGCCGCGCTGTCGGCCAAGGCGGCGGTGTTGTCCGCCTAGCCCCCGCAATCGCCATTCACCTTAGCCAGCTGCTGGTGGCTGCGAGAAGGTCGCGGCCATTGAAGGGGATGGTCCTGCGGTCGTAGCGGGTAGGGCGGAAGTGTCTGGGTCTGTTGAAGCCGCGTTCGATGCGGTTTCTGTCGTTCGCAAACAGACGGCTATCGTTCCCGGTCCGGCCCGGATCGCCTGCCTTTCCGGGCAGATGCGACACGATCCTCTCCCATTGGGCGTGGCTCAACGCCGAGCGCTTCGTGGCCATACTGAACCCCGTGTCATCTCGGGATGTCCAGTGAACCGCTCAATTCCACCCAAGGAAATCCTGAACGTCGATCCGCCCTGGGACACCCTGCAAGGGGACTTCAGCGGACCGCCTTGATCCCTTCCAGGATCAGGGTCGTCGCCACATCGGCGTAATCCTCGCGGGTGATGCGGCCGCCGTCGCGGAACCACATGTAGACCCAGTTCATCATCCCGAACAGCGACATGGTCACGGGGGTCAGCAGCGGGCGCTGCGGATCGTCCAGGTCGGGGTTGATCTCGCGCAGGACGGCGGCGAAGCGCTTGACGATGCGGCGCTCGACGCCCAGGATCTCGGCCTTCTGGTCGTCGCCCAGGGCCGGGGTGGCGTTCAGCTGCACCTTGTGCTGGTTGTCCGCGCCGCGATAGCGTTCCAGCACTGTGCCGACCAGCCGGCGCAGGCGCTGCTGCGGCGGCAGGGTCGGATCGTCCGCCTCTTCGATGGCGGCTTCCAGCTCTTCCAGATGGGTAATGATGATGGCGAAGATCAGCGCGTCCTTGCTGGGATAATAGTGGTAAAGCAGCGCCTTGGAGACCTGGCTGTGGGTGGCGATCTGCGCCATGGATGCCTTTTCCATGCCCAGATCGGCAAAGACCTCGGCCGCCTTGTCCAGAAGGCCGCGCTGCTTTTCCTCGAAATCCGCTGCCCGTGTCCGAGCCATGCCATTCCTCATCAGATCATTTGTTCGCCCGCGGTCGGGAGGCGAGAAAAACAAGGGGGCACATGGCCCCCTAACGACTTAGCGGGTTTGCGACCGCGCGTCATATTGGTTGCCGCGTTGCGGCATCATGTCTTGGGCCGATTGTCAAGCACCCGCTTGGCCTTGCCCTCGGAACGGGCAATGGCGTTGGGATCCTTGACCTCGATCCGGGTCGAGACGCCGACCACGCTTTTGATGTGATGCGCCAGTTCCTTGGCGGAATGGGCGCGGGCGGATTCGTCGGTCATTTCGGGCGCGCATTCGACATGCACGGTCATGCTGTCCATCCGGCCCGAGCGGGTCAGCTCGATCTGGAAATGCGGCGCCAGACCCTTGCATTTCAGGATCTGCTCCTCGATCTGGGTCGGAAAGACGTTGACGCCGCGCAGGATGATCATGTCGTCGCTGCGGCCGGTGATCTTCTCGATCCGGCGCATCGAGCGCGCGGTGCCGGGCAAGAGCCGGGTCAGGTCGCGGGTGCGATAGCGCACCATCGGCAGCCCTTCCTTGGTCAGCGTGGTAAAGACCAGCTCGCCGATCTCGCCGTCGGGCAGCACCTCGCCCGTGACCGGGTCGATGATTTCCGGGTAGAAATGATCTTCCCAGATATGCAGCCCGTCCTTGGTCTCGACGCATTCCATGGCGACGCCGGGGCCCATGACCTCGGAAAGGCCGTAGATGTCGACGGCGTGCATGTCGAAGGCTTCCTCGATCTCCTGGCGCATGGCGTTGGTCCAGGGCTCGGCGCCGAAAATGCCGATCTGCAACGAGGACTCGCGCGGGTCCAGGCCCTGGCGGCGGAACTCGTCCAGGATCGACAGCATGTAGCTGGGCGTCACCATGATGATGCGCGGCTTGAAGTCGTCGATCAGCGTCACCTGCCGCTCGGTCATGCCGCCCGAGATCGGGACCACGGTGCAGCCCAGCCGCTCGGCCCCGTAATGCGCGCCGAGGCCGCCGGTGAACAGCCCGTAGCCATAGGCGTTGTGCAGGATGTCGCCCGGCCGGCCGCCGGCGGCGCGGATCGAGCGCGCGATCAGGTTCGCCCAATGGTCGATGTCGGCCTGGGTATAGCCCACCACGGTCGGCTTGCCGGTGGTGCCGGACGAGCCGTGGATGCGCACCAGCTTGGACTGCGGCACGGCGAACATGCCGAAGGGATAGGTGTCGCGCAGATCCTGCTTGGTGGTGAAGGGGAATTTCGCGATATCCGCCAGCGATTTCAGATCCTCGGGATGGACGTCATGCTCGATGAAGCGGTTGCGATAGAAGGGCGAATTTTCGAAGGCGTGCTTCAGCGACCGCTTCATGCGGTGGAATTGCAGGGCCTCGATCTCGTCGCGCGAGGCGATCTCGATCGGGTCCAGCTCTTTCCTTTCGGGCGCCAGTGGGTGCATGGATTCCTCCCCTTGCGATGGGTTGCGGTCAGGGCTCGACCGGCAGATGGGTGCCTTTGACGGTGCGGGAGTGGCCGCGGAACTCGGCCACATGCGCACCGTCCTGGTTGGTGATGCGGATGTCGTAGATGCCCGAGCGGCCGCGGCGCGAGACCTCGCGCGCCTGGGCCGTCAGCCGGTCGCCGATGCGGACGGGCAGCAGGTAGCTGATCGAGCAGTGCTGCGCCACGACCAGCTGGTTGTAGCTGTTGCAGGCAAAGGCGAATGCGCTGTCGGCGAGCGTGAAGATATAGCCGCCGTGGCAATTGCCGTGGCCGTTCGACATGGCCTCGGTGATGGTCATGGAAAGCGTGGCCTCGCCGGGCGCGATATGGTCCAGGCTCATGCCCAGCCGCTGGCTGGCGGAATCGTCGTTCCACATCGCATGGGCCGAGGCTTCGGCCAGTTCCTGCGCGGTCATCTGGGCCACAGGCTTGGTCATGTCGTTCATTGTCCCCTGAACTCCGGCCGGCGTTTCTCCAGGAAGGCGGTGACGCCCTCGGCGTAATCGGCGCTGCGGCCTGCCTGCCGCTGGCAGTCGCGCTCCATGTCCAGCTGCGCGTCCAGGCTGTTGGTGGCGGCCGCCTGGATCAGCCGCTTGGTCAGACCCAGGCCCAGTGTCGGCCCGGCGGCCAGTGATTTCGCCAGCGCCCCGGCCTCGTCCATCAGCGCCGCGTCCTCCACGGCCTTCCAGATCAGGCCCCAGTCCGCGGCTTTTTCCGCCATCAGCGGCTCGGCCGTTAGGGCCAGCGCCTTGGCGCGCGGCTCGCCCAGGATACGGGTCAGGCTGAAGGTGCCGCCGGCATCGGGGATCAGGCCGATCTTCGCAAAAGCCTGGATGAACTTCGCCGATTTCGCCGCCAGCACGATGTCGCAGGCGAAGGCGATATTCGCCCCGGCCCCGGCCGCAACGCCGTTGACCGCGCAGACCACCGGCTTTTCCAGCGCCCGGATCAGCCGCAGCGTCGGGTTGTAGAAGGTCTCGAGCGTCTGGCCCAGGTCGGGGGCGGGGCCGCCCTTGCGCGGGTCGCGGTCGCCCAGATCCTGCCCGGCGCAGAAGCCGCGCCCGGCGCCGGTCAGCAGCAGGGCGCGCACCGCCGCATCGTCATGGGCGCGCTGGATCCCGGCGCGCAGTGCCCGGTGCATCTCTTCGTTGAAGGAATTCAGCTTGTCGGGGCGATTGAGCGTCAGCGTCAGCACGCCATCGGCCAAGGCCGCCAGGACGGTTTCCGTCATCGGTAAAACTCCCATGCCCCGGCAACCGGGGCTCCCTGAAAATTTTTGTTGCATAAACCGACCGGCCGGTCAATGATAATCTGGCAAGTGAGGGGGAACACCGTGACAGAATTTTTCGACCGCCATCGGCCGATGCTGGACGCTGCGCTGGATGCCCTGCGCCAGCG
Source organism: Paracoccus pantotrophus (assembly GCF_008824185.1). Taxonomy (NCBI): domain Bacteria; kingdom Pseudomonadati; phylum Pseudomonadota; class Alphaproteobacteria; order Rhodobacterales; family Paracoccaceae; genus Paracoccus; species Paracoccus pantotrophus. The sequence goes on along the minus strand of NZ_CP044425.1, from coordinate 357,217 downwards.
TGCATTCTGGAGCCCGTTCCCCGAGATTCCAAGCGGCAAGATCTATGGCGAATCGGCGCGCGAGGAGGGCGAGACCGGCTTCGCCGCCCTGCGCAATGCCGGCTTCGAGCTGCCGGGACACCCGAATCAGCGCCGGCTGGGTGCCGAGGTCTCGCCCTTTGGCGGTGCCTTGGGGATCACCTATCCGGCCGCCGATGCCGCGACGCTGATCGCGGCGGCACAGGCGGCGCAGCCGGCGCTGGCCGCGGCCAGTCCCGAAGCGCGGGTGGGCGCCTGCCTCGAGGCGCTGGTGCGGCTCAACCGCATCAGCTTCCTCATCGGCCATGCCACCATGCACACCACGGGGCAGGCTTTCGCCATGGCCTTCCAGGCGGGCGGGCCGCATGCGCAGGACCGCGGGCTCGAGGCGGTGGCGATGGCCTGGGACGAGATGACCCGATTCGCCCCGCAGGCGCGCTGGGAAAAGCCGCAGGGCAAGGCGGCGCCGATCGTGCTGGAAAAGCATTGGTCGATCGTGCCGGCCGGCCTGTCGCTGGCCATCGGCTGCAACACCTTCCCGACCTGGAACTCTTATTCCGGGATCTTCGCCAGCCTCGCCACCGGCAACCCGGTGATCGTCAAGCCGCATCCCGCCGCCATCCTGCCGCTGGCGCTGACCGTCCGCGTGCTGCGCGAGGTGCTGGCCGAGGCCGGGCTGCCGGCCGATTCGGTGCTGCTGGCCGTGGACGAGCGCGGGGCCGAGATCACGCAGGATCTGGCCACCCACCCGGCGGTGCGGCTGATCGACTATACCGGCTCGGCCGCCTTCGGCGACTGGCTGCGCGGCCACGCGACCCAGGCGCAGCTGTTCACCGAGGAGGCGGGCGTCAACACCGTCACCATCGCCGCCACCGACGATCTCGCCGGCATGTGCGCCAATCTGGCCTTTTCGCTGGCGCTTTATTCCGGGCAGATGTGCACTGCGCCGCAGAACATCTATGTCCCGGAAGGCGGCATAGACACCGACCAGGGCCGCAAGAGCTTCGACGAGGTCGGGCTGGCGCTGGCCGCGGCCATCGACGCATTGCTGGCCGACCCGGCCCGCGCGGCGGGCATCTGCGGCGCCATCGCCAACCAGGCCACGCTGGAGCGGGTGCAGCAGGCGCGCGGGCTGGGCCGGGTGCTGCGCGATTCGGCGCCGCTGGGGCAGGGGCGCACCGCCACCCCGCTGCTCTTGGCGCTGCGGGACGGCGATCCGGCCTGCGAGCGGGAATGCTTCGGCCCCATCGCCTTCGTCATCGCGGTGAAGGACGCCGATGCCGCCATCGCCCGCGCCGCCGATCTGGCGCGGCGCAAGGGCGCGATCACCGCCGCGCTCTACGACCGGGACGAGGTGCGCATTGCCCGCGCTGCGCAGGCCTTTGCCGCGGCCGGAGTCAACCTGTCGGTGAACCTGACCGGCAATATCTATGTCAACCAGTCGGCGGCCTTCAGCGATTTCCATGTCACCGGGGCCAACCCGGCGGGGAATGCCTGCCTGACCGACACCGCCTTCGTCGCCAGCCGGTTCCGGCGCGCCATGTGGCGCCGGCCGGCCGCGGCCTGACCAAGTCAACTAGTTCTCTGGGAGGAGACGAACCATGAAAAAGACCCTGACGACGACCGTTCCGGCCGCGCTGATCGCGCTTGGCCTGGCCTCTGCCGCCAGCGCCGAGATCAAGATCGGCGCCTCGGTTTCCGCGACCGGGCCGGCCGCCTTCCTCGGCGACCCCGAGGCCAAGACCCTGCAGATGCTGGTCGAAGAGCTGAACGCCAAGGGCGGCATCAACGGCGAAGAGATCGCGCTGGTGCTTTACGATGACGGCGGCGACGCCAACAAGGCGCGCACCTTTGCCACCCGCCTGATCGAGGATGACGAGGTGCAGGCCATCATCGGCGGCACCACCACCGGCACCTCGATGTCGATCCTGGCCGTGGCCGAGGATGCCGAGATCCCCTTCATCTCGCTGGCCGGTGCCATCGACATCATCCAGCCGGTCAAGCCCTTTACCTTCAAGACCCCGCATACCGACCGCATGGCCTGCCAGAAGATCTTCGAGGACATGCAGAAAAGCGGCATCCAGAAGATCGGCATGATCTCGGGCACCGACGGTTTCGGCGCCTCGATGCAGGCGCAATGCAAGGACGTGGTCGGCGAATACGGCATCGAGATCGCCGCGGACGAGACCTATGATCCCAAGGACGCCGACATGACGGCGCAGCTGACCAAGATCCGCAACACCGATGGCGTGCAGGCGGTGCTGAACCCCGGCTTCGGCCAGGGCCCGTCCATCGTGACCCGCAACTATCGCCAGCTGGGCATCGAGCTGCCGCTTTACCAGTCGCATGGCGTCGCCTCGGACGGGTTCATCGAGCTGGCCGGCAAGGAGGCCGCCGAGGGCGTGCGCCTGCCCGGCACCGCGCTGCTGGTCGCGGACCTCTTGGCCGAGGACGATCCGCAAAAGCCGGTGGTGACGGCCTACAAGGCCGCCTATGAGGGCAAGTTCAAGGAGCCGGTCGGCACCTTCGGCGGCTATGCCCATGACGGTTTCGCCCTGCTGGTCGATGCGGTGACGCGCGCCGGCTCGGCCGAGCCCGAGGCGATCCGCGACGCGCTGGAGCAGACCTCGGGACTGGCGGGCACGACCGGCATCTATACCATGTCGCCCGAGGACCATCTGGGGCTGGACCTGTCGGCCTTTCGCATGCTGGAGGTCAAGGACGGCAGCTGGTCCATCGTCGAATGACCCCGTGCGGTCCCCGCAGGGGGACCGCTTCCGCCCGCTCGGGAGAGCCCAGCCAGAGAGCCTCGGCATGTCTGAACTTCTGCAATTCCTGTTTTCAGGGCTGACGGTGGGCGCGGTCTATGCGCTGGTCGCCCTTGGTTTCACGATCATCTACAACGCCTCGGACGTGGTGAACTTCGCCCAGGGCGAGTTCGTCATGCTGGGCGGCATGATCACATGGTTCGCCCATGCCGCCGGCCTGCCGCTGCCGCTGGCGGCGCTGATCGCCATCGTCGCCACCGCGGCGCTGGGGGTCGCCATCAACAAGCTGGCCATCGAGCCGGCGCGCGGCGCGCCGGTCGTGTCGCTGATCATCATCACCATCGGCGCCTCGGTCTTTCTGCAAGGCGCGGCGCAGCTGGTCTTCGACAAGCAGATCCACAGCTTCCCGGCCTTTTCCGGCGACACGCCGCTGCGCATCGGCGGTGCGACGATCCAGCCGCAAAGCCTGTGGGTGATCGGCGGCGCGCTGGTGGTCTTTGCCGGGCTGTGGCTGTTCTTCACCCGCACGCTTCTGGGCCGGGCGGTGCTGGCGACCTCGAACAACCGGCTGGCGGCGCAGCTCGTCGGCATCAACACCAATTTCGTCATGACGCTGTCCTTCGCGCTGTCGGCCGGGATCGGCGCCCTGGCCGGGGTGCTGGCCACGCCGATCACGCTGACCGCCTATAACGTCGGCATCGGCTTTGCGCTGAAGGGCTTTGCCGGCGCCATGCTGGGCGGCATGGGCAATCCCAAGGGCGCGCTGGCCGGCGGCTTCCTGATCGGGCTGATCGAGGCGCTGACCGCGGGCTACCTCTCCTCGACCTACAAGGAGGCCGCGGCCTTCGTGGTGATCCTGCTGGTGCTGTTCTTCATGCCCCAGGGCCTGTTCGGCCGCAAATCGACGGAGCGGGTGTGATGCCGAGACTGACCGCCAAATCCGCCACGCTGCTGGTGCTGGCCGCGCTGATCGCGGTGACGCCCTTCTTCTTTCCCTCGGGCTATTACTACCGGGTCGGCGCGCTGATCTTCGTCAACGGGCTGGCCGTGACCGGCATCGTGATCCTGACCGGCTATGCCGGGCAGATCAGCCTGGGCCATGCCGGTTTCGCCGGCATCGGCGGCTATGCCTGCGCCTTGGCGCCGACGCATCTGGGCCTGCACCCGTCGCTGGCCGTGGTGCTGGGTGCGGCGATCTCGGGCGTGCTGGCCTATCTGGTCGGCCGGCCGATCCTGCGGCTCAAGGGCTATTACCTCGCCGTGGCCACGCTGGGCTTCGGCATCCTCGTCTCGATGGTGCTGAACAACGAGCGCCAGCTGACCGGCGGCCCCGACGGCATCGCGGTGCCCGAGCTTGGCCTGCGCGGGCTGCTGAAAGACTGGGGGCTGGACCTGACCAACGGCCAGTTCTGGTATTTCTTCTGCGGGCTCGTGCTGCTGGCCGGCGCCTGGCTGGCGCTGAACCTGTATCAAAGCCCCAGCGGCCGGGCGCTGCGCGCGCTGCACGGATCCGAGATCGCCGCCGGCACCGTCGGTATCGACGTGGCGCGGGTCAAGCTGCAGGCCTTCGTCATCTCGGCGGTCTATGCCTCGGTCGCGGGCTCGCTGGTGGCGTTGCAGAACAAGTTCATCACCCCCGATGTCGCCGGCTTCATGCATTCGATCGAGATGGTGACCATGGCCGTGCTGGGCGGCGCCGGTTCGGTGCTGGGCGCGATCTTCGGCGCCGGCATCCTGACGCTGCTGCCGCAGGTGCTGACCGTCTTTGCCGAATACGAGCAGCTGGTGCTGGGCCTGGTGATGATGCTGGTGATGATCTTCCTGCGCGAGGGGCTTTTGCCCTCGGTCCTGCGCAAGCTGAGGGGGAGGGAGGAATGACGCTGCTTTCGGTCGAAGGTCTGGGCATCAGCTTCGGCGGCATCAAGGCCGTGAACGATGTCAGCTTCAAGGTCGAGCCGGGCGAGATCGTCTCGGTCATCGGCCCGAACGGTGCCGGCAAGACCACGCTGTTCAACATGATCTCGGGCGTCTACCAGCCCGGATCGGGCCGCGTCGTGCTGGAGGGCGAGGACGTGACCGGCATGGCGCCGTTCCGGCTGGCCAGCCGCGGCATGTCGCGCACCTTCCAGAACCTGCAAATCTTCCAGAACATGACGGTGCTGGAAAACGCCATCTCGGGCTTTCACCTGCAGGAGCGGGGGCCGGTGCTGGCCGACCTGCTGCACCTGCCCGCCTCGCGCCGCCGGGCGCGGGCGGCCGATGCGGGCGCGCGCGCGCTTCTGGCCCGGGTCGGGCTGGAGCGGGCGGCGGATCGCGAGGCGGGGAACCTGTCCTATGGCTCGCTCAAGCGGCTGGAGATCGCCCGCGCGCTGGCGATGAAGCCCAAGGTGCTGCTGCTCGACGAACCCGCCGCCGGCTGCAACGCCGTCGAGACCGAGGAGATCGACCACCTGATCGCCGAGGTCGCGGCATCCGGCACCGCCATCCTGCTGGTCGAGCACGACATGAAGATGGTCATGCGCATTTCCAGCCATATCGTGGTGCTGGACCATGGCGAGAAGATCGCCGAGGGCGCGCCGGCCGAGGTCAGCCGCAACCCGGCGGTGATCGCCGCCTATCTGGGAACCGAGGAGGGTGCCGATGCTGACGGTTGAGGGCTTGCGCTCGCGCTATGGGCGCATCGAGGTCTTGCACGGCATCGACCTGCATGTCGATTCCGGCGAGATCGTCACCGTGGTCGGCGCCAACGGCGCGGGCAAGACCACGCTGCTGCGCTGCCTCTCGGGCGTGCAGCCGGTCTCGGCCGGGCAGATCACCTTCCGGGGCGAGCCGCTGGCCGGGGTGCCGGCGCATCGCCGCCCGGCGCGCGGGCTGACGCAATCGCCCGAGGGCCGGCAGATCTTCACCAACCTCACGGTCGAGGAGAACCTGCGCCTCGGCGCCTTCCTCTACAGCGACGACCGGGTGGAAAAGGACATGCAGGACGCGTTCCAGATGTTCCCGATCCTGCGCGAAAAGCGCAACCTGGCGGCCGGAGGGCTGTCGGGCGGCCAGCAGCAGATGCTGGCCATGGCGCGGGCGCTGATGGGCCGGCCGTCCTGCCTGCTTCTGGATGAGCCCTCGATGGGCCTGGCGCCGATCATCGTCCAGCAGATCTTCGACGTGGTCAGCGGGCTCAAGGCGCTTGGCGTCACTGTGCTGCTGGTCGAGCAGAACGCCTTCGGCGCCTTGAAGATCGCCGATCGGGGCTATGTCATGGAAACCGGCCGCATCACAATGCAGGGACCGGCGGCGGAACTGATCGCCGATCCGCGCATCCGCGAAGCCTATCTGGGGATCTGAGGAAATGACCGTCACCATCGCCCGCCAAGGGGAAATCGCCATCGTCACCGTGGACAATCCGCCCGTCAACGCACTGAGCCAGGCGCTGCGGCAGGGGCTGTGGGATGCCGTGGACACGCTGGACGCGGACCCGCAGGTCGCGGCGGTGGTGCTGGCCTGCGCCGGCCGCACCTTCATCGCCGGGGCCGATGTGACGGAATTCGGCAAGCCGCCGCAGCCGCCGCACCTGCCCGATCTGGTGGACCGGATCGAGGCCGCGCAAAAGCCCTGGGTCGCGGCCATCCACGGCTCGGCCCTGGGCGGCGGGTTCGAGGTGGCGATGGGCTGCCGCTTCCGGGTGGCCGCGCCCGACGCTTCGGTCGGCCTGCCCGAGGTAAGCCTCGGCATCGTTCCCGGCGCCTCGGGCACGGTGCGCACCCCGCGCCTTGCCGGGGCCGCGCTGGCGGTGGAGCTGGTCACTTCGGGCCGGCCGATGCGCGCGGCGAAAGCCGCCGAGGCCGGGCTGGTCGATGCGGTGATCCAGGGCGACCTGCTGGAAGGCGCCACAGCCTTCGCCCGGCAGGCGCTGGCCCAGCCCTTGCCCGCGCCGGTCTCGGCCCGTCCCGTCGCCGCGCCCGATGCCGGTTTCTGGGCCGAGCAGGAGAAGGCCGTGGCCAAATCCGCCAAGGGCGCTGCCGCGCCGCTGCGGGCGCTGGCCTGCCTGCGCAAGGCCGTCGAAGCGCCCTTCGCCGAGGCCATGGCCTTCGAGCGCCAGACCTTCCTGGAACTGCGCGGCTCGGATCAGGCGGCGGCGCTGCGCCATGTCTTCTTCGCCGAGCGCGCCGCGCCGCGCCCGGCCGCCCTGCGCGAGGTGGAACCCTTGTCCCTGCGCCGCGCGGCGGTCATCGGCGGCGGCACCATGGGCGCCGGCATCGTCGCCGCCCTGCGCGAGGCTGGCCTGCCCGTCACCCTGGTCGAGCGCGACGACAAGGCGGTGGCGCGCGGCCTTGCCAATCTGCGCGGCATCTTCGCGGGCGGCGTCAAGCGCGGCAACCTGACCGAGGCGCAGGCAGAGGCCCTGGCGGCCGGCGTCACCGGGACGACGGATTACGCCAGCCTCGCCGATGCCGATCTGGTCATTGAGGCGGTGTTCGAGGAAATCGGCGTCAAGCGCGCCGTGTTCGAGCAACTCGCCCGGGTCTGCCGCCCGGATGCGGTGCTGGCGACCAATACCTCCTATCTCGACCCGCGCGCCATCGCCGAGGGGCAGCCCGAGCCCGAGCGTTTCATCGGCCTGCATTTCTTCAGCCCGGCCAATGTGATGAAGCTCCTGGAGATCGTGCCGGTGCCCGAAACCTCCGACCGCACCCTGGCCACCGGCTTCGCGCTGGCGCGGCTGCTGAAGAAGATCCCGGTCCGCGCCGGCATCTGCGAGGGCTTCATCGGCAACCGCATCCTGAAACGCTATCGCGCGGCGGCCGAGGCGCTGGTCCGCCAAGGCGTGCCGATCGCAGAAATCGACGCCGCCATGCGCGGCCACGGCTTTGCCATGGGCCCGTTCGAGGCGCAGGATCTGGGCGGGCTCGACATCGCCTTCCTGCAACGCGAGGGCGCGCGGGCGGCCGGGCAGGCGGTGCCCGAGACGCTGGGCGACATCCTGGTGCGCGCCGGCCGCAAGGGGCAAAAGACCGGCGGCGGCTGGTATGACTATGCGCCGGGCGAGCGCAAGCCGCAGCCCTCGGCGGCGGTGGCCGAACTGCTGGCGGGCCACATCCGGCCCGGCCCGGCCATGGGCCGCGAGGAAATCGCCCAGGCCCTTGTCGCCGAAATGGCCGCCGAGGGGCAGGCGATCCTGGACGAGGGCATCGCGCAGGCGCCCGCCGACATCGACCTGGTCGAGATCCACGGCTACGGTTTCCCGCGCTGGCGCGGCGGGCCGATGTTTGCCACCGGCATCCGCGGCTGAAGCACCGGGGCCGGGCTGGATGGGGCCGCTTGAAACCATGCGGCCCGCCTTGCCCTGCGCGAAGCCCGGCGATTTTCGCCGCCCGTCCGACGCCCGCCTCAGGCGGCGCAGCGCAATCGCGTCGCCGCGGCCCCGGCCAGGTCCAAGAGCAGGGCGCGGCTTTCTTCCCAGCCCAGGCAGCCGTCGGTGATGCTTTGCCCATAGGTTGGCGCCTGGCCGGGCCGCAGATCCTGCCGCCCCGCCACCAGGTTGCTTTCCAGCATGACGCCGCGGATGCGCGTCTCGCCGGTGCGGACCTGCGCCGCGACATCGGCGACGACCAGGGACTGACGCGCCGGATCCTTGCCGCTGTTGGCGTGGCTTGCGTCGATGACGATGCCGGGCTCGACCTCGGCCTTGGCCGCGGCCGCCGCCACCGCCGCGACATGTTCGGCACCGTAATTCGGCCCGTCATGGCCGCCGCGCAGCACGACATGGCAGGCATCGTTGCCGGTGGTGGTGGCGATGGCCGCCGCCCCCTCGGCGGTGATCGCCGGGAAACTGTGCGGCCGCGCGGCCGAGCGGATCGCGTCCAGCGCCACCTGCACCCCGCCGTCGGTGCCGTTCTTGAACCCCACCGGGCAGGACAGGCCCGAGGCCAGCTGGCGGTGGATCTGGCTTTCCGTGGTGCGCGCGCCGATGGCGCCCCAGGCGATCAGGTCGGCGAAATATTGCGGCAGGATCGGGTCCAGGAACTCGGTCGCCGCCGGCAGGCCCATGCGGTTGATCTCCAGCAGCAGGCGGCGGGCCAGTGGCAGCCCGTCCTCGATCCGGTCCGAACCGTCCAGATGCGGATCGTTGATCAGCCCCTTCCAGCCGACGGTGGTGCGCGGCTTCTCGAAATAGACCCGCATGACGATCTCCAGCCGGTCGGAGAGCGCGCGGCGCAACTCGGCCAGGCGCGCGGCATAATCCAGCGCCGCCGCGGGGTCGTGGATCGAGCAGGGGCCGGCGACGACCAGCAGCCGGTCGTCGCGCCCGGCCAGGATGGCGCGGATGGCGGCGCGGCTGTCGGCGACGATGCGCGACACCGCCTCGTCCCGCGGCAGCGATTCGGCCAGGGCGGCGGGGGCGGGCAGGGGGCGTAATGCGGCGATGCGCAGGTTCTCGGTCTGGATGGGCATGGCTCTTTCTTTCTGCAAAGGGCCGGACCGGAAGCGCATGGAACTGAAAAAGCCGCCGGTCTTGGGCCAGCGGCTTCGGGGGTTCGTTATCGCGCGGTTCGCGCTACACCCGGCTCCGCTGGATAGCGGAACCAATAAAACGAGACGGTGCAGGGCATTCGATGCGACATGCGGCCTCCATAACCGCTGCGCAGCGCGCTGTCACGCCGATTCTTGCGCGCGGGCTTTGGCGGTGCGCCGCGCCATGCTACCCTGCCGCGCATGACCAGGATGCAGCCTCCCACCGCGGGATCGGACAGGGCCGATGGGGAGCAGGGCGGCTCGCCCCCTTGCCAGGCCGAGCGGATCGCGCCGGACTACTTCGATCCCTTGGCCGTCGATGCAGGGCAGGCCCGCGACGTGGCGCGCTGGCGCAGGGCGCGGCGCGAGGAATTGCTGGCCAGCCGCGCGGGCCTGAGCATCGCCGCGCGCCAGGCCATCGCCGCGGCCATCGCCCGCGGCCTGGACGCGCTGCTGGCCGCGCATCTGCCCGATCCCCGCGGCCGTGTGGTCGCCGGCTATTGGCCGATCCGGTCGGAACCCGACCTGCGCCCCTGGCTGGCCCGCCTGCATGATCGCGGCGCCCTTCTGGCCCTGCCCGAGGTCGAGCGGCCGGCCAACCCGCTGGTCTTTCGCCCCTGGCATCCCGGCGCGGCGATGCGGCGCGGGCATTGGAACATCCCGGTGCCGGCGAACACCGAAACGGTCGAGCCGGATGTGGTTCTGGCCCCGCTGGTCGGCTGGGACGGCGCCGGCTATCGGCTGGGTTATGGCGGCGGCTATTTCGACCGCACGCTGGCCGCGCGGCAGCCGCTGGCCGTCGGGGTCGGCTTGCAGGCGGCCCGGCTGGCGACGATCTATCCGCAGCCACACGACATCCGGCTGGCCGCCATCGTCACCGAATGCGGTCTGCAATATCGGGACAGGGCGTGAAAAAATCCCGTCGGGCATGGCATCGATTTCCGTGCCCGCGACGTTGAGCGACAGCCGGCAGGGGCCGGCGGGCAGCAAGGGACAAGCACCGATGACCAAGACAATCCTGGGCCTCAGCGGCAGCCTGCGGCGCGCCTCGTTTAATGCCGGGCTGCTGCGCGCCGCGGCCGACCTGGCGCCCGAGGGGGTGCGCATCCAGACCGGTTCGATCCGCGAGGTGCCGCTTTACGACGGCGATCTGGAGGCCGAGTCGGGCCTGCCGCAGCCGGTACGCGCCCTGCAAGCGCAGCTTGCGGCGGCGGACGGGTTGCTGATGGTGACGCCGGAATACAACAACGGCGTGCCGGGCGTGTTCAAGAACGCCATCGACTGGATGTCGCGCGGCGAGGGGCTGGCGCTGTTCGTGGGCAAGCCGGTGGCGGTGATCGGCGCCTCGCCCGGCGGGTTCGGCACCATCCTGGCGCAGAACCACTGGCTGCCGGTGCTGCGCACGCTCAAGGCCGCGCTGTGGACCGAGGGGCGGCTGATGGTGTCGCGCGCGGGATCGGTCTTCGACGACCAGGGCAACCTGACCGACGACAAGACGCGCGCGCAGCTGCGGAAATTCCTGGAGGGCTTTGCCGCGCGCCTCTGATCCGGGACGGGTCATGCGAAAGGCAGCCCGAGGGCTGCCTTCTTGCGTCGATGCGGTGGACGATTATTCGGCCGCGAAGGTGGCGGCGAACTGCCCGCACCAATCGTTCGACTTGACGACCGGCCAATAGCCCCTGGTGTCCGCATCCTTCTGGTTGACGGGGGGGTTGGCGCGGCACAGGCCGGAATCCGAAAGCGTGCTGGCGGAGTTGGCGACGTGATCCTCATAGAACGCGCAGGCGCTACAAGCGGTTTTCGTCATGGCTGTTCTCCTGTCTGGCTGGCTGTCTCTGCGGTGGCTGGCTGGCGTTTCGGCTGGCTGGCGACCTTGGCCCGGATATAGCGGGCGATTCGCGAGGGGTCAAGAAATAATCTTGTAAAAACATATAGTTGATAGAAGTTCTTGGTGTTATGATCCCGATCCGAACACTCGGATTTGGATTTTGCGTCCTGTGAAAAACGCTCGGGAAAGGCGGGTGGCGGCGCGGCGTCAAGAAAGCTTCACCGAACTGAGCCGTTTTCGTCACCGATCCCGGCTATGAGCCCCCCAACCGCTCATGGAGGGCCCGCCTTGCTTGCAGTTCAGAACGTCACCCGCGTCTTTTCCGGGCGTGCCGCGGTGGACGATATCAGCTTTTCCGTGGACGGCCCGGCCTTCGTCGGCATCATCGGCCGGTCGGGGGCGGGCAAGTCCACCTTCCTGCGGATGATGAACCGGCTGACCGACGCCTCGGCCGGGCGGATCTGCGTGGACGGGCGCGACATCCTGGCGCTGCGCGGCCGCGACCGCCGCGCCTGGCAAAGCCAATGCGCGATGATCTTCCAGCAATTCAACCTGGTGCCGCGCATGGACGTGGTCTCGAACGTGCTGCACGGGCTGCTGAACCGCCGGCCGGTGCTGGCGACGCTGTTCAACCTGTGGCCGCGCGCCGACATCCTGCGCGCGCTGGAGATCCTCGACCGGCTGGGCATCGCTGAACAGGCGCCCAAGCGGGCCGAGGCGCTGTCGGGCGGCCAGCAGCAGCGCGTCGCCATCGCCCGCGCCCTGATGCAGGATCCCCGGATCATCCTGGCCGACGAGCCCATCGCCAGTCTCGACCCGATGAACGCGCAGATCGTCATGGACACGCTCAAGCGCATCAATGTCGAGGACGGGCGCATGGTCATCGCCAACCTGCATACGCTGGACACGGCGCGGCGCTATTGCGACCGGGTGATCGGCATGCGCGACGGCCGCATCGTCTTCGACGGCACGCCCGCGCAGCTTTCGACCGGCGTCGCCCGCGACATCTATGGCGCCGACCACAGCTTCAACGAGGCCGCGACCTCGACCGCCATCCCCGCCGACACCGCGGCCGATGCGGCCTATGCCGCGCGGCTGATGGCCTGACGGCCCCGCAATACCGCAACCCATGGAGAGACCATGAAACCGCTTGCCCTGGCGCTTGCCGCCGCCACCGCCCTCAGCTCCGGCCTGACCTCGGCCGCTACCGCCCAGCCGATCACCGGCTTCAACCTCGGGATCATGGGCGGCGAGAACGCGCAGGACCGCATGACCTCGAACGAATGCTACCGCGCCGCCATCGAGGCCGAGCTGGGCGTGCCGGTCAAGGTCTTCACCCCCGCCGATTACGACGGCGTCATCCAGGGCCTTCTGGGCGGCACGCTGGACATGGCCTGGCTGGGCGCCTCGGGCTATGCCAAGATCCATCTGACCGATCCCGAGGCGGTCGAGCCGGTGCTGACCAAGCAGAACATGGACGGCTCGACCGGCTATTACGCCATCGGCTTCGCGCGCAAGGACAGCGGCATCGCCTCGATCGAGGATGCCAGGGGCAAGTCCTTCGCCTTTGCCGAGCCGAACTCGACCTCGGGCTATCTGGTGCCGGGCGCCGAACTGGCCGAGACCCATGGCAAGCTGGAGGATTTCTTCGGCCAGGTCCGTTTCGCCGGCGGGCATGAACAGGCCATCATCGGCGTGGCCAATGGCGATTTCGACGCCGGCGTCAGCTGGGCCGACGGGCTGGGCGACTGGGAGGACGGCTATAACTCGGGCGCTTTCCGCAAGGCCGCCGATGCCGGGCTGGTCGAGATGAACGACCTGGTCGAGATCTGGAAATCCAAGCTGATCCCGGAAGGGCCGATGGTGCTGCGCAAGGCCCTGCCGCAGGAGGTCAAGGACAAGGTCACGAAACTGACCGCCGACCTGCACGAGACCGACAAGGCCTGCGCCTATGGCGTCGCGCATGGCGAGGCCAAGGATTTCGTGCCGGTGACGCATGACGCCTATTTGGGCGTGGTCGCCGCCCGCAAGCTGCAGGAAACGGCGCAGTAAGCGCCTCTTCCCGGCCGCGTCCCCGTACCGGGGCGCGGCATCCGCAATTCAGCCGCAGGACTCTCATGGCCGCCCTTGCCCCGGACCATATCCGCGATGCCTATCTGGAACTGGCCCGCCGCCGCCGGCTTTACGGCGGGCTGTTGCTGGTGATCTTCGTCGCCATGATGGCGGCCGGGTTCCGGCTGGCCGAAAGCCGCAATGCCGGCGGCTTCGTCGACGGGCTGCCGATGGTGCTGGCCTTCCCCTCCGAGGTGCTGGCCGAGGCATGGCAGAAGCGCGCGAACCTGCCGGGCCTGCTGGCCAAGCACCTGCCCTCGCTGGTCGAGACGCTGAACATCGCCGCGGTCTCGACGCTTTTGGGCGGGCTGATGGCGATGGGGCTGGCGCTTCTGTCGACGCGCGGGCTGGCGCGCTGGCCGCGGCTGACCGGGCTGTTCCGCCGGCTGATGGACGCGCTGCGCGCCGTGCCCGAGATCGTGATCGCTCTGGTGCTGATCTATATCCTCGGCGGCGGGCCGGTGCCGGCGGTCATCGCCATCTCGCTGCATACTGCCGGCGCGCTCGGCAAGCTGTTTTCCGAAGTGGCCGAGAATGCCGACCTGAAGCCGGTCGAGGGGCTGGCCTCGGTCGGCGCCGGCTGGGGCCAGCAGGTCGGGCTGGGCGTGCTGCCGCAGGTCGCGCCGAACTGGCTGTCCTATGCGCTGATGCGCTTCGAGATCAACCTGCGCGCCAGCGCCATCCTGGGCTTCGTCGGCTCGGGCGGCATCGGCTACGACCTGAAGCTGGCGATGCAATGGGGCACGGGCCGCTATGACGAGGTGGTGGCGATCTTCCTGCTGCTGTTCGTGGCCATCGTCGCCATCGACCGGCTGTCCGACCACGCGCGCAGCCGGCTGGTCAGGGGCTGAACCATGACGACTACGCTTTCCCCCGCGCTGACCGATACCGTGCTGACCCGCTTTGCCCGCCGCCGGCTGGCAGCCTTTGCGGTGCCGCTGGCGATCCTGGCCTATCTGGCCTATGCCGCCATCGCCTTCGACATCGCCGGGCTGGCCGGGCGGGCGCGGATGGACAATGCCGCGGTGCTGCTGGCGGATTTCTGGCAGCACAAGACCCATGTGACGCGCGACAACCGCACGGGCGCGCTGCGCGTCGCCATCGACGGCGAGGCCAAGGGCACCTATCCGCCGGATCGCCTGCCGGCCTGGATCGCCACCGAGGGCGATGCGACCCGCATCGACCTGGGCCACGGCCATGTCGTCACCTATGACGCGGAGGGCGCGCGCTACGACGTGCCCGGCTACGGCCTGATCGACATCCGCCAGCAGGACGGCGGGCTGCGCCTGACCGCGCCCGAGCCGCTGGCGGACTGGATCAACGCCTCGGACAGCCGGGTCAGCGTCACCACCGAGGCCGGGCGCTTTGCCTATACCCGCGCCAAGGTCGAGACCTTCCGCTATCAGCCGGGCTGGGCGCTGTTCTTCTTTACCCTGGACAGCCCGTTTCACTACATGAGCTGGCCCGAGATCGCCGCCAGCGCGCTTTGGGGGCCGCGCGTCGATCCCGATCTGCCCAACATCGCCGCCATGGCGCGCGATTTCTGGACCAACGCGATGTGGCGGCATGGCGACGTGATCTGGGCCATGTTCGAGACGGTGCTGATGGCCTTTCTGGGCACGTTCGGCGCGGCGCTCGTGGCGCTGCCGCTGGGCTTCATGGCGGCGCGCAACATGATGCCGCTGGGCGCGCTGCGCTTCGGGCTGCGGCGGATCTTCGACTTCATCCGCGGCGTCGATGGGCTGATCTGGACCATCGTGCTGGCCCGCGCCTTTGGCCCCGGCCCGATGACCGGCGCGCTGGCGATTCTGCTGACCGATACCGGAAGCTTCGGCAAGATGTTTTCGGAAGCCTTGGAAAACATCGACGAAAAGCAGGTCGAGGGCATCCGCTCGACCGGCGCGGGGGCGGTGCAGCGCGCGCGCTTCGGGGTGATCCCGCAGGTGACGCCGGTGCTGCTGAGCCAGGTGCTGTATTTCCTGGAATCGAACACCCGCGGCGCCACGGTGATCGGCGCCATCGTCGGCGGCGGCATCGGCCTGTTGCTGACCCAGGCGATCCAGACCCAGAAGGACTGGGAGGGGTCGTTTGCGGGAGAGGGCGAAATCCTACGCTAAGGCTTTGGCCAACGATATTCTCCGGTAAGATTGATGTGTTCCCAGGGGATAGGAGAAGTCGCTTGATATCTAGTATGACGTCTGTCGCACCTGCTTGATCGCGGCCGCGATAGCTAGATCGCGTTGCTCCTCTTCTCCATCCGCGTTCCAAGCTGCGGAAAGGCACCCATAAGCGTACGCCTGGTCGAGCAGGCGACGCGGATCGACGTCCAGCGCACGAGAGAATGCGTCCGCCATCTGTGCAATGCGTCTAGGATCGAGACAAAGGTCGTCTCTGTCAGCCGGATCGTAGAACATATTGGCGGCGCCAAAGCCCACTTCACCGACCAGACCGACGGGATCTATCACCAGCCAGCCGCGACTGGAGAACATGATGTTTTCATGATGCAGATCGCCATGTAGCCCACGCAGTTCCGAGGCATTGCTCATCATTTGATCGGCTATAATCGCCGCGTGGACGTAGTCAGTTTGACAACCTGCGTTTTGATCATCGCGCGCCCGCTGAAACAAAGCTGCAAAGCGATCCCGGATCGGGAGAAGGGCAGAAGGCAGGGGTTCCTCAGATGCGGCATACAGCTTCGCCATTAGTTCCGCTGCAATTTCGGTCGCCTGGTAGTCGCCGTGCTCGGCAACGATGTGAGAGAGCATTCGCTCCCCGGCATATTCGAGCAACATCAGATTGTTCTCACGACCGAGCAACCGGACTGCTCCCCTCCCATTGCGCCATACCAGATAGTCGGCCCCGCGCAGTTCATCAGCAATGTCTTCTATAGGTTTCAATCCCTTGACGATTGCAGGAGTCCCGTCTGGCAATGAAACTTTCCAAACGAGGCTGGAAAAGGTGTCCGCAATGAGAACAGGTTGCGAAACGTGCCAATGAGCAGGAAAAACAGGCGGCATGAACATCAACCCCAAGTCAGAGGGTCCAATCGCAGATAGAAGGCAAGGCGTTCGCGGTCGGGGGCTTCGATCCCCAATACATTGAATAGGACAGCGAAGGCGCGCTCTGCTTCATCTGGCGCTGCCCAGTTCTCTTCGGCGTTAGCAATCATGAGTGCCAAATCGGCATAGCGATCTGCTGTTCCGAGCCGCCCAAGGTCGATCAGACCCGTGCATTGAAGAGTTTTAGGGTCCACCATGAAGTTCGGCATGCAGGGATCACCATGGCAAACAACCATATCGGTGCGCTCTTGGTCGAGCCGCACCGGTAGCTCTCGTTCGACACGAGCCAAAAGATCGAGCTGCGGCGTACTCTTGTCCTCGTCCGGTAAGAAGTCGGGATTGACGGCATTGCGGGACACCACATCAACGGCGCGTCCGAACATTCGCGACAGCCTGCGCTCAAACGGACATTGATCAACCGATAGGCTGTGAACAGCGCCAAGTTGCTGCCCCATTGACGGCCACGCTTTGAGCAAATCCGCTCCAGACAGATCAGCCGCCGGTACTCCCGGAATTGCCGTTATCACCAAGCATGCACCCTCCTGTTCCTCCTGCCAGTTGATCACCTCGGGGCAAGCCACACCTCGACCTTTGAGCCAAATGAGGCGGTCACGCTCTCCAGCGAGCTCACCGCGGCGGGAAGCAGGTGCGATTTTCGCGAAGGCATGCCCGTCACCACGTCGAAAAACAAAATCACCAGATTCTCCGCCTCTGACAGGCAACCAGTCAGAATGCGATTCACCAAAAAAAATATTAGTTCGATTCAATGGAGGTTCCTTCAGTTTTCTGATGAAGCGCGGAGGTGGCTCAACCTGCGAAAAGAAACGAGTTGCTACGTAAGTCCGAGAACATGCTTTCCATGGTCTCTGAGCTCGCCTTTGGGACCGACATATCGGTAGAGAGTGACGCGCTCGATGCCGAGTTCCTTGCAGAGATCGGAAACTGAAGTATCGCGCTGGGCCATGGCGGCTTGCGCGAGACGCACCTGAGCTTTGGTGAGCGCGAATTTTCGTCCGCCCTTGCGACCGCGCGCTCTCGCGGAGGCGAGACCCGCCATGGTGCGCTCTCGGATCAGATCCCGCTCGAACTCGGCCAAGGTGGCGAAGATTCCGAACACCATGCGACCGGACGCAGTCGTGGTGTCGATCTGAGCGCCCTTTCCAGTCAGAACCCGCAGGCCGATCTTGCGGTCTGACAGCTCCTTCACCGTGTTGACCAGATGGGCAAGCGATCGTCCGAGGCGATCGAGCTTCCAGACCACCAGCACATCGCCGTCACGCAATGACTTGAGGCAGGCAGTCAAGCCAGGGCGATCATCACGACCGCCGGAAGCAAGATCATCATAGATATTGTCCCGTTCGACACCTGCGGCGCGCAAGGCGTCGTGCTGCAGGTCGAGAGACTGCGAGCCATCGGCTTTGGAGACGCGGGCATATCCGATCAGCATGTATCACAAACGTTGGTTTGAGGCGGCGCTTCGGCCACGATTGCATTGACCTCTGGAAATGTATCTCAACCAGCTTCATAAACAAAGCGTCTTGAACGCTATCAGATTTTGAAAAAGGAACATGTATGCCGCGTCGCGTCACTCTAACCGATCGGCAGAAAGACGCGCTGTTGCGCTTGCCGACTTCACAGACGGATTTGCTCAAGCACTATACGCTGAGTGATGAAGACCTTGGGCATATCAGGCTGCGTCGGCGCGCTCACAACAGGTTCGGCTTCGCCCTGCAATTGTGTGTCCTGCGCTATCCCGGCCGGGTGCTGGCTCCAGGCGAACTGATCCCTGCAGAGGTCATCGAATTTATCGGAGCGCAGCTTGGCCTGGGTGCCGACGATCTCGTAGACTATGCTGCCCGCGAGGAAACACGGCACGAGCATCTTGCCGAGTTACGGGGGCTCTACGGCTTCCGCACCTTCTCCGGACGTGGTGCGAGCGAGCTGAAGGAATGGTTGTTCCGAGAAGCCGAGATGGCGGTGTCGAACGAGGATATCGCCCGTCGCTTCGTAGCCGAGTGCCGACGCACCCGCACTGTCCTTCCCGCGACATCCACGATCGAGCGGCTTTGTGCCGCGGCTCTCGTCGATGCCGAGCGACGCATCGAGACGAGGATCGCCAGTCGGCTGCCTATGTCGATCCGAGAACAGTTGCTGGCATTGCTCGAGGAGACGGCTGATGATCGGGTGACCCGTTTTGTGTGGCTGCGCCAGTTCGAGCCTGGCTCGAACTCTTCGTCGGCCAACCGGCTGCTCGACCGGCTCGAATATCTGCAACGCATCGATCTCCCCGAGGATCTGCTTGCCGGCGTTCCTGCCCATCGGGTGACTCGTCTGCGCAGGCAGGGTGAACGGTATTATGCCGACGGCATGCGCGATCTCCCGGAGGACAGGCGGCTTGCGATCTTGGCTGTTTGCGTCTCGGAATGGCAGGCGATGTTGGCCGACGCAGTGGTCGAAACCCACGACCGGATCGTCGGCCGTCTCTACCGTGCTTCGGAGCGTATTTGCCATGCAAAGGTCGCAGACGAAGCGGGGGTGGTGCGTGACACCCTGAAATCCTTCGCCGAGATCGGGGGCGCCCTGGTCGATGCACAGGATGATGGCCAGCCGCTGGGCGATGTCATCGCGAGTGGGTCAGGGTGGGACGGCTTAAAAACCCTTGTTGCAATGGCAACCAGGCTGACCGCCACCATGGCCGACGATCCGCTCAATCATGTGCTCGACGGTTATCACCGCTTCCGCCGATACGCTCCACGCATGTTGCGCCTGCTCGATCTGCGAGCTGCGCCCGTTGCACTGCCGCTTCTGGAAGCGGTGACGGCCCTTCGTACCGGTTTGAACGATGCCGCGATGACCAGCTTCTTGCGGCCCAGCTCGAAATGGCATCGCCACCTTCGGGCCCAGAGGGCTGGCGACGCTCGCCTATGGGAGATCGCGGTGCTGTTCCATCTGCGCGATGCGTTCCGCTCCGGAGATGTCTGGCTTACTAGGTCCCGGCGCTATGGCGATCTGAAACACGCACTCGTTCCGGCACAATCCATCGCGGAAGGCGGTCGTCTCGCTGTGCCATTGCGGCCGGAGGAATGGCTGGCAGACCGGCAAGCTCGCCTCGACATGCGGTTGCGCGAGCTTGGCCGTGCCGCTCGCGCAGGCACGATCCCGGGCGGGTCGATTGAAAACGGCGTTCTGCATATCGAGAAACTCGAAGCCGCCGCGCCGACAGGCGCCGAAGATCTGGTGCTCGATCTCTACAAGCAGATCCCGCCCACGCGCATCACCGATCTCCTGCTGGAGGTGGATGCGGCGACCGGCTTCACCGAAGCGTTCACCCATCTGCGCACAGGAGCACCCTGCGCTGACCGGATCGGGCTAATGAACGTTATCTTGGCGGAAGGGATCAACCTCGGCTTGCGCAAAATGGCGGATGCGACAAACACCCACACCTTCTGGGAATTGATCCGCATTGGACGGTGGCATGTCGAGGGCGAAGCCTATGACCGGGCGCTGGCCATGGTGGTCGAGGCACAGGCAGCGTTACCCATGGCCCGGTTCTGGGGCATGGGCACGTCGGCTTCGAGCGACGGACAGTTCTTCGTCGCTACAGAGCAAGGTGAGGCCATGAACCTGGTCAACGCGAAATATGGCAATACCCCGGGCCTGAAAGCCTATAGCCACGTCTCCGACCAATATGCGCCGTTCGCAACCCAGGTGATTCCTGCAACGGCAAGCGAAGCGCCTTACATCCTCGATGGCCTGCTGATGAACGATGCTGGACGCCATATCCGCGAGCAGTTCACCGACACGGGCGGCTTCACCGATCACGTCTTTGCCGCATGTGCCATTCTCGGCTACCGGTTCGCTCCGCGCATCCGCGACCTGCCATCCAAACGGCTCTACGCGTTCAATCCGTCGGCCGCCCCGGCGCACCTGCGAGCGTTGATCGGCGGAAAGGTCAACCAAGCCATGATCGAGCGCAATTGGCCCGACATCCTGCGCATCGCCGCCACCATTGCTGCCGGGACCGTCGCGCCAAGCCAGATTCTGCGGAAACTCGCCTCCTATCCGCGGCAGAACGAGCTCGCGACAGCCCTGCGGGAAGTCGGTCGCGTCGAGCGCACCCTGTTCATGATCGACTGGATTCTGGATGCCGAACTCCAACGGCGTGCCCAGATCGGGCTCAACAAAGGCGAAGCTCATCATGCGCTGAAGCGGGCAATCAGCTTCCACCGCCGCGGTGAAATCCGCGACCGTTCCGCCGAAGGCCAGCATTACCGCATCGCCGGCATGAATCTGCTCGCCGCCATCATCATCTTCTGGAACACCATGAAGCTCGGCGAGGTCGTTGCAAACCAGAAACGCGATGGAAAGCTGCTATCGCCCGATCTCTTGGCCCATGTTTCGCCGCTCGGATGGGAACACATCAATCTCACCGGAGAATATCGCTGGCCAAAGCCTTAGCGTAGGATTCCGCCCCCTCCCGCAAACGACCCCTGGGAGGACGTGGCCTATTACATGGTGCTGATCGTGCTGATGGTGATGGCGATGGACAGCTTCTCGGGCTGGCTGCGGCGCAGGCTGATCCGGGGCTAGAGGGCATCCTCGGGGCGCAGGGTCAGCGTGACGCGGTCGCCGGCGAACCAGGTGGTGCCGTATTCCACCGGCACGCCGCCCGCGTCCACGTTCACCGCCACCGAACGCAGCACCGGTGCGCCCTCCGGCACCTCCAGCGCCAGCGCCATCACCGCCGGCGCCAGTTCCGCCGTCAGCCGGGTCGAGGCGCGGGTGTAGTCCCTCAGCCCGCATTCCGCCAGCGCCGCCGTGACCGAGGGGATCGCCACCACATGCCGCAAAAGCCCGGGGAAGCGTCCGGCATCGAAGACCGAGCGGAACACCGCCACCGGCTGGCCATCGACCAGCGACACGCCCTCGACCACATGCACCGGGCTGCCGGGGCCAAGGCGCAGCGCCTCGGCCTCCTCGGCATTGGCGGCGCGCGTCTCGGTCAGCGTCAGCCGGCGCGAGGGCGTGCGGCCCGAGGCGGTGATGTTCTGGTGAAACCGCACCCGCAGGCCCAGCGGATAATCGGTGGGCCGCGCCGCGACGAAAACCCCGGCCCCGCGACGCGAGCGCACCGTCCCCGCCTCGGCCAGCGCGGCCAGCGCGTGGCGCACGGTATGGCGATTGACGCCGAAACGCGCCGCCAGCACCGCCTCGGAGGGCAGCTTGTCGCCGGGGTGGTAATGCCCCCCGGCGATTTCACCGGCCAGCGTGTCGGCGATGGATTTCCAGATCGGACTGCGGGCCATCTTGCCTCCGTCACCAAAAATTCACGAGGCCGGACCTTGAGCCGAATCGGCGGTCGGGCTATTACTTGTCTAGTTGTATAGAAAACTAGACAAACCCGCAAGCTTGTCGAGGCCCGGAATGTCCCACTCTCCCCATCCTGAAACCGCTGCGCGCCGCGACTGGATCTCGGCGCTGGCCAAGGCGCCGCCGGGGCGGCTGGCGGCGCTGCTGCCCGAATTGCCGGCGCATGAGATGCTGCGTGCGCCCGAGATCGGCACCGTGATGGTGCAGGGCCGCATCGGCGGCACCGGCGCGCCCTTCAACCTGGGCGAGATGACCGTGACCCGCTGCTCGGTCCGGTTGTCGGGCGGGGCGGTGGGCCATGCCTGCGTGCAGGGCCGCGACAAGGCCCATGCCGCCCGCGCCGCCGTCGCCGATGCGCTGATGCAGACCGATGCGGCGCCGCAGATTGCGGCGCAGGTGCTGGGCCCGCTGCGCCAGGAGGCCGCCGAAGCCCGCGCCACCCGCGCCGCCAAGGCCGCCGCCACCCGCGTCGAATTCTTCACCATGCTGCGCGGAGAGGACGCATGAACGCCATCCTGACCGGCGGTTTCGCCGACCCCTCGACCCAATCCGCCCATGCCTTTCGCGCGCTCTTGGAGGCCATGGCCCGGCCCGGCCGCATCTTTGCCGTGCAGGGCGCCCGGCCGCCCGCGCCGATCTCGGTCGCGGCCGGGGTGGCGCTCTTGACCCTGACCGACGCCACCACGCCGCTGCATCTGGCCGGCGCCGCGGATTGCGAGGCGCTGCGCGGCTGGATCGGCTTTCACACCGGCGCGCCGCTGGTTGCGGCCGATCAGGCGCAATTCGCGCTTGGCCGCTGGGATGCGCTGCAACCGGTCAGCCGCTTTCGCATCGGCGAGCCGTCCTATCCCGACCGCTCGGCCACGCTGATCGTGGATCTGGACCGGCTGGAGGCAGAGGGCGCCCGCCTGACCGGCCCTGGCATCGAAACCGAGGCGCGGCTTTCGCTGCCCGAAACTGCCGGCTTCCGCGCCAACCGGGCGCTGTTCCCGCTGGGCCTCGATTGCATCCTGACCTGCGGCGCGCGCCTTGCCGCCCTGCCGCGCAGCACCATCGTGGAGGACGCCTGATGTATGTCGCCGTCAAAGGGGGCGAGCGCGCCATCGACGCCGCCCATGCCTGGCTGGCCGAGGAACGCCGCGGCGATCCCGCGGTCCCCGAGCTGACCGTGGCCCAGATCCGCGAGCAGATGGCGCTGGCGGTAAACCGGGTGATGGCCGAGGGCTCGCTTTACGATCCCGACCTCGCCGCGCTGGCGATCAAGCAGGCGCGCGGCGACCTGATCGAGGCGGTGTTCCTGATCCGCGCCTATCGCACCACATTGCCGCGTTTCGGCGCCTCGCGCCCGGTCGATACGGCGGCGATGGCGGTCGATCGCCGCGTCTCGGCCACCTTCAAGGATCTGCCGGGCGGGCAGGTGCTGGGCCCGACCTTCGACTATACCCACCGCCTGCTGGACTTCGCGCTGGCCGCCGAAGGCACGCCGCCGCCCGCCCCCATGGCGCCTGTCTCGGACGAGCCGGTGCCGCATGTCACCGGCCTGCTGGACCGCGACGGGCTGATCGAGCAGCAGCCGGCCGAGGACACGCCCGCCCCCGACCTGACCCGCCAGCCGCTGGAACTGCCGGCCTCGCGCGCGCTGCGCCTGCAGGCGCTGGCGCGGGCGGACGAGGGCTTCACCCTGTCGCTGGCCTATTCCACGCAGCGCGGCTATGGCCGCACCCATGCCTTTGTCGGCGAATTGCGCATCGGCCGCGTCGCGGTCGAGGTGGAGCTGCCCGAGCTGGGTTTCGCCGTCGAGATCGGCGAGGTCGAGCTGACCGAATGCGACACGGTGAACCAGTTCAAGGGCTCGAAGACCGAGCCGCCGCAATTCACCCGCGGCTATGGCCTGGTCATGGGCCAGTCGGAACGCAAGGCGATTTCCATGTCGCTGGTCGACCGCGCCCTGCGCTGGCAGGAACTGGGCGAGGATTTCACCGGCGCCCCCGCGCAGGATGAGGAATTCGTGCTAAGCCATTGCGACAACATCCAGTCGACGGGTTTCCTCGAACATATCAAGCTGCCGCATTACGTCGATTTCCAGGCCGAGCTGGAACTGGTCCGGCGCATGCGGCGCGAGGCCGTGCAGATGCAGGAGGCGGCGGAATGACCGACCAAGCCTATAATTTCGCCTATCTGGACGAACAGACCAAGCGGATGATCCGCCGCGCGCTTCTGAAGGCGTTGGCGGTGCCCGGCTATCAGGTGCCCTTCGCCAGCCGCGAGATGCCCATGCCCTATGGCTGGGGCACTGGCGGCGTGCAGGTGACGGCGGCCTGCCTGACCCCGGACGACCGGCTGAAGGTCATCGACCAGGGCGCCGACGACACCACCAATGCCGTGTCGATCCGCCGCTTCTTCCAGCGCACGGCGGGGGTCGAGACCACCGAGCGCACTGCGGAGGCCACGGTGATCCAGACCCGCCACCGCATCCCCGAGCAGCCGCTGGCCGAGGGGCAGATCCTGGTCTACCAGGTGCCGATCCCCGAGCCCCTGCGCTTTCTGGAGCCGCGAGAGACCGAGACGCGCAAGATGCACGAGCTTGAGGAATACGGGCTGATGCATGTCAAGCTTTACGAGGACATCGCCCGGCATGGCGAGATCGCGACCGCCTATGCCTATCCGGTGCGGGTCGAGGGGCGCTATGTCATGGACCCCTCGCCGATCCCGAAATTCGACAATCCGAAGCTGGCCGGCAACCCGGCGATCCAGCTGTTCGGCGCCGGGCGCGAGGCGCGCATCTATGCCGTGCCGCCATATTCGGATGTGGTCAGCCTGGATTTCGAGGACCATCCCTTTGTCGCCTCGAAGGCCGATCACGCATGCGACCTCTGCGGCTCGGCCGGCAGCTATCTGGACGAGGTCATCACCGACGACCGCGGCACGCGCATGTTCGTCTGTTCCGACACCGATTTCTGCGCCTCGCGCCGGGCACAGGGGCATCGCGGCCGCCTGTCGCCGCAAGGAGCCACGCCATGACCCTGATGCAGAACGCCATCACCGCCGCACCACTGCTGTCGGTGCAGGGCCTGACGAAACGCTACGGTGCCCGGATCGGCTGCATGGGCGTCGGCTTCGACCTTTATCCCGGCGAGGTGCTGGGCATCGTCGGCGAAAGCGGTTCGGGGAAATCGACGTTGCTGTCCTGCCTTGCCGGGCACCAGCGCCCGGACGAGGGGCGGATCCTGTTCGACGGCGCCGATGTGCTGGCTTTCTCCGAGGCCGAGCGGCGCCGGCTGTTGCGCGGCGACTGGGCCTATGTCCACCAGAACCCGCGCGACGGGCTGCGCATGGGCGTCTCGGCCGGCGGCAATGTCGGCGAGCGGCTGATGGCCGTGGGGGGGCGCAACTATGCCACCATCCGCGAGAGTGCCACCGACTGGCTGGGTCGGGTCGAGATCGCGGCGGACCGGATCGACGACCGCCCCTCGGCCTTCTCGGGCGGCATGCAGCAACGCTTGCAGATCGCCCGCAACCTGGTGACGGGGCCGCGGCTGGTGTTCATGGACGAACCCACCGGCGGGCTTGACGTCAGCGTGCAGGCGCGGCTGCTGGACCTGTTGCGCGGGCTGGTGCGCGACCTTGGCCTGTCGGTGGTGATCGTGACCCATGACCTTGCCGTGGTGCGGCTGCTTGCGGACCGGCTGATGGTGATGAAATCCGGCCGCGTGGTGGAATGCGGGCTGACCGACCAGGTGCTGGACGATCCGCAGCATGCCTATACCCAGCTTCTCGTGTCCTCTGTCCTTCAGGTGTAGCCCATGATCGAGATCCGGAACCTTTCGAAAAGCTTTACCCTGCACAATCAGGGCGGCGTGGCGATCCCGGTGATGGCGGGAGCGCATCTGCGCGTGGCCGGCGGCGAATGCGTTGGGCTGGTCGGCCGGTCCGGCGCCGGCAAATCGACGCTGATGCGCATGGTCTATGGCAATTACCTGGCCGAGGCCGGCTCGATCCGCATCGGCGAGGTCGATGTGGTCACGGCCGAGCCGCGGCAGATCCTGGCCTTGCGCCGCGCGGTTCTGGGCCATGTCAGCCAGTTCCTGCGCGTGGTGCCGCGCGTGCCGACGCTGGAGGTGGTGGCCGAGCCGCTGTTGCGGCTGGGCACCCCGGCCCCGCAGGCGCGGGCGCGTGCCGCGGATCTGCTGGCGCGGCTGAACATCCCCGAGCGGCTGTGGCGGCTGTCGCCCACCACCTTTTCGGGCGGCGAGCAGCAGCGGGTCAACATCGCCCGCGGCTTCGCCCATGACTATCCGGCGCTGCTGCTGGACGAGCCGACCGCGAGCCTCGACGCGCAGAACCGCGAGGTGGTGCTGCGCCTGATCGAGGAGGCCAAGGCCCGCGGCGCGGCGATCCTGGGCATCTTCCACGACGAGGGGGCGCGGGACCGGGTCTGCGACCGGCTGGTCGACGTGACCGGCTTTACGCCGGGGCTGGCGGCATGAGCCGGCGGCTGGTCGCCGTGGTCGGCCCCTCGGGCGCGGGCAAGGACACGCTGATGGCGCTGGCCTGCGCCGCGCGGCCTGACATCCGCGCCGCCCGCCGCGTCGTCACCCGCCCGGCCGAGGCGGGCGGCGAGGATTTCGACGGCGTCACCGAGGCCGAATTCGCCGCGCGCGAGCGGGCAGGCGCCTTTGCCCTGCATTGGCGCGCGCATGGGCTGGGCTATGGCATCCCGGCCGCGGCCTTGGCCGGGCAGGGGACGCTGCTCATCAATGCCAGCCGCGCCGTGCTGGCCGAGGCGCGGGCGCGCTTCCCCGGCCTGACGGTGCTGCTGGTGACGGCGCCGCCCGAGGTGCTGGCGCGGCGGCTTGCCGGGCGAGGCCGCGAAAGCGGCGCGGATCAGGCGGCGCGGCTGGCGCGGGCGGGCTTTCCGCTGCCGCCCGGCATCGTGCCGCGCGTGGTGGTGAACGACGGCACGCCGGAACAGGGGCTTGCCCGGTTCCTGGCCGCGCTTCAGCCGGAAAGGGTAT
The DNA here is from genome assembly GCF_008824185.1 of Paracoccus pantotrophus. Taxonomy (NCBI): domain Bacteria; kingdom Pseudomonadati; phylum Pseudomonadota; class Alphaproteobacteria; order Rhodobacterales; family Paracoccaceae; genus Paracoccus; species Paracoccus pantotrophus. The sequence goes on along the minus strand of NZ_CP044425.1, from coordinate 330,537 downwards.
AGCGATGCAGCAGGTGAAAGCGCCCGTCCCCGGCCTCGCCGAACAGGCACAGGTCCGAGACCTTGAAGGGCCGGGGCAGGACCGGGGCGAAATGCGCCTCCAGGATCCGCGCCGCCTCGGCGGCCAGCGGTTCCTCCAGCCGGTCGGTCAGGGTCAGGTGGAAGCGGAATTCCTCCATCACATAGGGATAGCCCCAAAGCTCCAGCAGCTCGCGCTGCCGCGGCGTCAGCTGCTCGGGGCGGCGGCGGGCGATCTCGGCCTCGGTCAGGGGCGCGCGAAAGCCGTCCAGCGCCGCCACCACCGTCGCGGCCAGGGTTTGCAGCGGCGCGGTGTCGCCCTCGGGCACCAAGGCCAGAAAGCCGCCAAGGCTCGCCAGCCGCAGCCCGGGCAGGATCACCGGCGAAAGCCGCGCCGCCAGAGCCTCGACCGCCCGGTGCAATGCTTCGGCATCCCGGCCCTCGGCCAGCCGGAAGGGCGGCTTCAGCGTGCCGTGAAAGCCGTATCGGCGCGGATCGCGGGTGATCTCCTCGGCCGGCAGGCCCAGTTCCGGCGGGGTCAGCGGCTGGCCCGTGGTGGCATCCCAGCCCAGCCATGCATCGGCGCGGCGGGCGAATTCCCCCTCGGGCGGGGCGTAATAGACGGCGTAACGCTTCATGATTTCCATGCGCAGGCTCTTATCGCTGGCATGTCACAGGCTTGTGACACGGCGCTGGCATTCAGCCCGCCCATGGAGCCAGACGCAAGACAGGACAGCACGAAATGACCGAGACGATCCTTGCCAATGCCACGCTTATCCTGCCGGGCGAGGTGATCCGCGGCGCGCTGCGCATGGCGGATGGCCGCATCGCCGCCATCGATCCGGGCCGGACGGTGCCGACGGGCGCGCTGGATTGCGAAGGCGATCTGGTGCTGCCGGGCCTGATCGAACTGCATACCGACAATCTGGAGCGGCACATCCAGCCGCGGCCTCGGGTGCATTGGCCGCATCAGGCGGCGATCCTGGCCCATGACGGCGAACTGGCCAGCGTGGGCATCACCACGGTCTTCGACGCGCTGCGCGTCGGCTCGGTCGTGTCGGACGGCAAGGCGAACTATGGCGAATATGCCCGGGCGCTGGCCGACGAGATCCTGGAGCTGCGCGCCATGGGCGCGCTGAAGATCAGCCATTTCCTGCACCTGCGGGCCGAGGTCTGTTCCGAAACCCTGGTGGCCGAGATGGCGAAATTCGGCCCCCGGGACCGCATCGGCATCGTCAGCCTGATGGACCACACGCCCGGAGAGCGGCAGTTCCGCGACCTCTCCAAGCTCAAGGACTACGTCTGCGGCAAGCACGGCCTGTCGGACGAGGGCTTTGCCGACCATGTCGCCAGCCAGCGCGCCCTGCGCGACCGGCTGGGCGCGCTGCACGAGGAAACGGCGGTGGCCGAGGCGCGGCGCTATGGCGCGGTGCTGGCCAGCCATGACGACACCACGGCGGCGCAGGTCGCGGTTTCGGCCGGGCATGGCGCGCATTTCGCCGAATTCCCGACCACGGCCGAGGCGGCGCGGGCCTGCCGCGACCACGGCATCCGGGTGATGATGGGGGCGCCGAACCTGATCCGCGGCGGCAGCCATTCCGGCAATGTCGCGGCGGCGGATCTGGCCGAGGCGGGGCTTCTGGACATCCTGTCCTCGGACTACGTGCCCTCGTCGCTGCTGTCGGCGGCGCTGCTTTTGGGCGATCTCTGGGGCGACATGGCGCGCGGCATCGCCACCGTGACCCAGGCCCCGGCCGAGGCGACCGGGCTCGGGGATCGCGGCCGGCTTGCGGCCGGGGCGCGCGCCGACGTGATCCGCGTCGCCCGCATCGGCGAGGCGGGGGCGCTGCGCGGCGCCTGGGTGCAGGGCAGGCGCGTGGCCTGACCGGGCGGACTGGCGGCGGCCGTGGATATTCTTGCGGGCCGATGTCACATTTCCGGGCGCTGCCTCGTCAAGCCGGTGCAACAGCAGAACGGAGCAACCGATGACACCCCGCATGACCGATCATTTCGACCGCGCCAGGACCGGCTATCGCGCGCTGACAGGCTTCGAGGCCGCGCTGCAGGCCGGCCCGCTGGAGCCGAAGCTGCTGCATCTGGTCAAGCTGCGCGCCTCGCAGATCAATGGCTGCGCCTTCTGCATCCAGATGCACGTGGCCGAGGCGTTGCAGGACGGCGAGACCCATCTGCGCCTGCACATGGTCGCCGGCTGGCGCGACAGCCCGCTGTTTTCCGACCGCGAGCGCGCGGCGCTGGCCTGGACCGAGGCGCTGACGCTGATCGCCCAGACCGGGGCGCCGGATGCGGATTGGCAGGCGGTCGAGGCGGCCTTTTCCCCGGACGAGCGCGCCTGGCTGACGCTGGCCATCGGCGCGATCAACCTGTGGAACCGCGTGCAGGTCGGCCTGCGCGCCCCGCATGCGATGGGCCTGCCGGCAGAACGGGCCGATGCGGCCTGACCGCGCCACGCAAACCTTTCAGGCGCAGCGGCCCCGTCTGCTGCGCCTGGCCTATCGCATGCTCGGCAGCCATGCCGAGGCCGAGGACATCCTGCAAGAGGCCTGGCTGCGCTGGAACCGCAGCGACCGGACGGGGATCGCCGAGCCGGCGGCATGGCTGACGCGGGTCGTCTCGCGCCTGTGCCTCGACCAGATGAAATCCGCCCGCGCCCGGCGCGAGTCCTATCCCGGCACCTGGCTGCCCGAGCCGCTGATCGAACCCCAGGACGACAGCCTGCGCGCCGACAACCTGACGCTGACCCTGATGATGGCGCTGGAGCGGCTGACGCCGCTGGAACGCGCCGCCTTCCTGCTGCACGACGTCTTTGGCGAAAGGCTGGACGAGGTCGCGGAAACCATCGGCCGCAGCCCGGCCGCGACGCGGCAGCTGGCCGCACGGGCGCGGGCGCATGTGCGCATCGACCGGCCCCGCCATGCCCTGCCGAAAGAGACCGGCGAGGCGCTGGCCCGCGCCTTCTTCGAGGCCTGCCGGCAAGGCGATCCGGCGGTGCTGGGCCGGATCCTTGCCCGCGACGTGCGGATCTATTCCGACGGCGGCGGCAAGGTGGTGGCCTTCCTCAACGTGATCGCGGGGGCCGAGCGCGTCGCCCGGCTCTATGCCGGGCTGGCGCGCAAGCCCGGCCCGCCGCCCGAGTTCCTGGGCGCCGTCACCATCGACGGCCTGCCCGGTTTCCTCAGCCGGGTCGGCGGCCACCTGCAAACCACCGCCCTGCAGATCAGGGACGACGGCCGCATCGCCGCCATCTTCATCACCCGCAACCCCGACAAGCTGGCGGGGCTGCGGCCGGCCGTTCAGAACGGGCTGTCGGGATAATAGAACTGCTCGGCGTTCTCGGGGGTGATGAGCTGGCTGCTGATGATGAAGCGCCCGGTCATCGGCGCATTCGACACGAAGTTCAGCGCCGTCATCTCGATGGCCGAGGAGATCAGCGCCGGCGGATAGGTCACGTTCACCGGCAGCTGCTTGTCGCCCTCCATGATGCGCTTGACGATTTCCTTCATGCCGGCGCCGCCGATCACCCACATCTCGTCCTGCCGGTTCGCGGCCGAGATCGCTTCGAGCACGCCGATGGCCATGTCGTCGTCGGCCGCCCAGACCGCGTCGATCTGCGGATATTTCGCCAGATAGTCCTGCATCACCGCAAAGGCGTCGTCGCGGTTCCAGTTGCCGTGCTGCATGTCGAGGATCTCGACCTCGGACCCCTCCAGCGCCGCCCGGAACGCATCGACGCGCTCGTTGTCCAGCGTGGTCGGGATGCCGCGCAGCACCACGACCTTGGCGCCGGGCTCAAGGTTCTCCTTGAAGTACTCCCCCGCGACGCGGCCGAAGGCGGTGTTGTCGCCGGCGACGTAAAGATCCTCGATCCCCTCCTGGCTCAGCCCGCGATCCACCACGGTCACGAACTTGCCCGCATCCTTGACCGCCTTGACCGGCGCGGTCAGCGGCTCGGATTCGAAGGGCAGCACCACCAGCGCGTCGATGTTGCGCGTGGCCATCATGTCCTCGATGTCGTTGACCTGCTTGGCCGGGTCGCCGGCGGTGGAGAGCACGAATTCAAGGTTGGGATAGGCGGCGCCCAGCCGCTTGATCGTGTCCTGCGCGTGCCAGTTCAGCCCGCCCATGAACCCATGCGTGGCGGACGGGATCGACACGCCGATGATCTTCTTCTCGGCCTCCTGCGCGACGGCAGGGGCGGCGATCCCCATCGCCGCCATCAGGGCCGCGGCTTTCATCAGGCTTCTGCGTTTCATCTGTTGCTTCCTCCCCAGTCACCGCTCCTCGGCGGTGCGTTTCTCCCGCTGCAAGACGACAGCAAGAACGATGATGACCCCCTGGATCGCCCCGTTCAGATAGGGGCTGACCAGATCGGCCAGATTCAGGATGTTGTCGATCAGCGACAGGATCAGCACGCCGACCACCGTGCCCCAGACCCGGCCGCGGCCGCCCTTCAGCGCCGTGCCGCCGATGATGACCGCGGCGATGGCCTCAAGCTCCCACAGAACCCCGGTCGAGCCCGAGGCCGAGCCCAGCCGCGGCACGTAAAGCACAACCGCCAGCCCGACCAGCACGCCCAGCAGCACATAGGTCAGAAGCCGCATGCGATTCACGTCGATGGCCGAATAGCGCGCGACCCGGTCGTTCGAGCCGATGGCCTCGACATGGCGGCCAAAGCGGGAATGGCGCATGGTCCATTCGCCAAGGACCGCGACGATGGCAAAGGTGATGATCGGCCAGGTGATCCAGCCGATGCCGCTGTAATAGACCGGCCGGTAAAGCGTGCGCAGCCCGTAATCCAGCGACAGCGTGCCGCCATCGGCCAGCCATGTGACCAGCGAGCGGAAGATGCCCATGGTGCCCAGCGTGACGATGAAGGGCTCGATCCGCGCCTTGGTGACCAGCGCGCCGTTCAGGTATCCGGCGGCGACGCCGCCAAGGATCGCCACGCCCATGCCGACCAGGACCGTGCCCCAGTTCAGGCCGGTCGTCGGCAGGGCGGCGTTCATGGCGATGATGGCGATGCCGGCCAGAAACGCGGCCATGGACCCCACCGACAGGTCCAGCCCGCCCGCGGTGATGACGAAGGTCATGCCGACCGCGATCAGCCCGATGAAGGCCGAGCGCGCCAGCACGTTGGTGATGTTCGCCGGCGCCAGGAAGGCGCTGTTCAGCGCCGCGCCCAGGATCACCAGGGCGACCAAAGCGACAAGTGGGCCAAGGGTATGCAGGTCGATCTTCATGCGGCTTCTCCGGTCACGCCCATGGCAAGGCGGACGATGCGGTCCTCGGTCATGTCCTCGCCGGCCAGTTCGCCGGCCAGCCGCCCCTCGCGCATCACCAGCACGCGGTCGGCCAGGCCGATCACCTCGGTCATCTCGCTGCTGATGACGATCAGGCTGCGTCCCTCGGCGGCAAGCTTGCGGATGAAGGCATAGATCTGCCGCTTGGTGCCCACGTCGATGCCGCGCGTCGGCTCGTCAATGAGAATGATTCGAGGATCTGGAAGCATCACCTTGGCCATCAACAGCTTTTGCTGGTTTCCTCCCGACAGCTTTCCGGCCGGCATGTCGCGGCGCGGGGCGCGGATGTCGAATTCCCGCGTCGCGCTGTCCAGCGCGGCATCTTCGGCCCTGGTGTCCAGTCGCCATCCGCCGAAGCGTTCCAGCGTCGCCAGCGTCAGGTTCTCGCGCAGCCCCTTGTCGAGCAGCAGCCCCGCCTCCTTGCGGTCCTCGGTCAGATAGGCGAGGCCGGCGGCAAAGGCGTCGCGCAGGCTGCGGATGGCGACGGGCCGGCCCTCGACCCGGATCTCGCCGGTCGAGGGACGCAGCCCGACCAGCCCCTCGGCCAGTTCGGTGCGGCCGGACCCGACAAGGCCGGCGATGCCCAGCACCTCGCCCCGGCGCAGGGTAAAGCTGACGTCGCGGACCCGGCCGGGCACGGACAGGCCCCGGACCTCCAGCGCAGGCGCGTCGCCCGGCTGGCCCTTGGGCGGGTAGAAATCCTGCAATTCGCGGCCGACCATGGCGGTGGCCATGCCGTCCTCGGTCAGCTCGCCGCGCAGCGCCTGCCGCACGACGCGGCCGTCGCGCAGCACGGTGATGCGGTCGGCCAGATGCGCCACCTCGTCCAGCCGGTGAGAGCAGTAAAGGATCGCCACCCCCTCGGCCCGCAGCCGGTCGATCTGGGCGTAAAGCGCGCCGACCTCGCGATGGGTCAAGACGGCGCTGGGTTCGTCCATGATCAGCACGCGGGCCTTGCGCGACAGGGCCTTGGCGATCTCGACCATCTGGCGGTCGGGCACGGACAGGTCGCGGATGCGCGCCTCGGGGTCGATGCGGGTGTCCAGCCGCTTGAGCAGCGCGGCGGTCGCGTCCCGCATCGCGGCATGGTCCAGCCGCCAGCCGCCGATCTCGCGGCCCAGGAACACATTCGCCGCCACGGTCAGGTCGGGGGCAAGGTTGAATTCCTGGTGGATGACGACGATGCCCTGCGCCTCGGCCTCGGGCCCGCTGGCGAAATGGACGGGCTGGCCGTCCAGCAGGATCTGGCCCGATGTCGGGTCAAGGAAACCGCCCAGGATCTTCATGATCGTGGATTTTCCGGCGCCGTTCTCGCCGATCAGGGCATGGACCTCGCCCGGCTCCAGTGCCAGTCCGACGCCGTGCAGCACTTCGATCGGGCCGAAGCTTTTCGAGACGTTGTCGAGCGCCAGCACGGTCACGGCCGGACCTCGACCCAGGCGCCGCCGCGTGCCGAGGAAGCCTGCGCGGCAGCGATGAACGCCATGCCGGACAGCCCGGCCTCCAGACCCGGCACGCGGTCGGAGAGGCTGGAGTCGCCTCGAATAATCGAGGCTATATCTCGGTAAAGATTGGCGAAACCTTCCAAATATCCCTCGGGATGTCCCGGCGGCGTGCGATATGAGGCGCTGCGGTCCTGCGCCCGGGTCAGGATGCGGGCCGGGCCGTCCTTGGGCGACAGGATCAGCCGCTCGGGGTCGGTCAGGCGCCATTCCAGCGCCGCCTCGGTGCCGAAGACGCGCAGCGACAGTCCGTTTTCCTGGCCGACGGCGACCTGGCTGACCCAGATGCCGCCCCGCGCGCCCGAGCCGTAGCGCAGCGCGATGCGGGCATCGTCATCGACCGTGCGGCTCGGCACCATGCTGGAGAGTTCCGCCGACAGGGACGCGGGCGTCTGGCCGGTGACGAATTGCGCCAACTGCCAGGCATGGGTGCCGATGTCGCCGATGGCCCCGGCACCGGCGCGGGCGGGATCGGTGCGCCATTCGGCCTGCTTGCTGTCGGCGCGGTCGGCCAGCCAGCCCTGCAGATATTCGGCCTGCACCAGGCGGATATCCCCCAGCGCGCCCTCGGCCACCAGCGCACGGGCCTCGCGCACCATGGGCATCGCGCAATAGTTATGGGTCAGGAAGAACCGCGCGCCGCTGGCCCGCGCTGCCTCGGCGATCTCGCGCGCCTGTTCGGGCGTCGCGGCCAGCGGCTTGTCGCAGATCACATGGATGCCGGCGCGCAGAAAGGCCGCGGCGGGGGCGGCGTGCAGGTGGTTCGGGGTGACGATGCTGACCGCCTCGATCCCGTCCTCGCGGGCGGCCTCGGCCCGCGCCATCTCGGCGAAGTCGTCATAGCCGCGGATGCCCAGTTCGGCGGCGCTGGCCGCCGCGCGCGCGGGGTCCGAGGACAGCGCCCCCGCGACCAGCACGAATTGCCCGTCCATGCGCGCCGCGATGCGATGGATGGCGCCGATGAAGGCGCCGCTGCCGCCGCCGACCATGCCCAGGCGAACCGGCCTCATAGCCCCAGCGCCCTGTCGATGGCCGCTCGGTCGACGCGGCTGGCGGCGAAATCGTCGAAGGCGTGCGGCGTCACCCGGATGATGTGGTCGCGCACGAAACGCGCGCCTTCGCGCGCGCCGTCCTCGGGGTGCTTCAGCGCGCATTCCCATTCGACCACCGCCCAGCCGTCGAAACCGTATTGCGTCAGCTTGGAAAACACCGCGCCGAAATCCACCTGACCGTCGCCGGGACTGCGGAAACGGCCCGCGCGTTCGGCCCAACCCTGATAGCCGCCATAGACCCCCTGCCGGCCGGTCGGGCGGAACTCGGCATCCTTGACGTGGAACATGCGGATGCGGTCGCGATAGATGTCGATGTTCTGAAGGTAATCAAGCTGTTGCAGGACATAATGCGAAGGGTCGTAAAGCATGTTCGCCCGGCGGTGCCCGTCCACGCGGTCGAGGAACATCTCGAATGTCACGCCGTCGTGCAGATCCTCGCCCGGATGGATCTCATAGCAGAGATCCACCCCGTTTTCCTCGGCCAGGTCCAGCAGCGGACGCCAGCGTGCGGCCAGCGTGTCGAAGGCGGCCTCGATCAGCCCCGGCGCGCGCTGCGGCCAGGGGTAAAGATAGGGCCAGGCCAGGGCGCCCGAGAAGGTCGCCATCCGGTCCAGCCCCAACAGCCGGCTGACCCGGATGGCGCGGGCGACCTGATCGACCGCCCATTCCTGCCGCGCGCGGGGATTGCCGCGCAGGGCCGGCGGCGCAAAGGCGTCGAAACCCGCGTCATAGGCCGGATGCACGGCGACAAGCTGGCCTTGCAGATGCGTCGAAAGCTCGGTCACATCGACGCCGTTCTGCCGGGCGATGCCCAGGAATTCGTCGCGGTAATCCTGCGACTCCCCGGCGCGCGCCAGGTCCAGGATGCGCGGGTCGCTGGTCGGTACCTGCACGCCCAGATAGCCGCAATCGGCGGCCCAGCGGGTGATTCCGTCCCAACTGTCGAAGGGCGCCGTCTCGCCGATGAACTGCGCCAGGAACAGCGCCGGTCCCTTGATGGTCCGCATGGTTTCCCTCTCTCCCCAAGGGTCAGGCTGCACTTGTCTGCAATCGATTGCAAACATTTTCTTGCGCCGGGCCGCGCCGGGCGCGTAACCTTGGGCGATGGAAAGCCGGACCCCGCCCGGACGGGCCAGATTGTCGGATGTCGCGCGGCGCGCGGGCGTGTCGGCCTCGACCGTCAGCCGGGTGCTGTCCAATCCGGGCGTGGTGGCCGAGGCCACGCGCGAGGCGGTGATGCAGGCGGTGGCCGAGACCGGCTATCGCATGAACCACGCCGCGCGAAACCTGCGCAAGCAGCGGACCGGCTGCGTCGTGGCGCTGGTGCCCAATCTGGGCAACCCGTTCTTTGCCAAGATCCTGGACGGCATGGGCCGGGAACTGGCCGGCGCCGGCTATGACCTGCTGGTCGCCGATACGCTGGAGGACAGCGGGCGGCATAGGCGGCTGGACCGGTTCCTCGACCCCTCGCGGGCGGACGGGATCATCCTGCTGGACGGGCTCGCGCCCTTTGGCGACCTGGCCGGGCGCGCGGACCTGCCGCCGGTGATCACCGCCTGCGAATGGATCGAGGGCGCGGACCTGCCCCGCGTCATGCTGGACAATCGCGAGGGCGGGCGGCTGGCCGTGGCGCATCTGCGCGCGCTTGGCCACGCGCATATCGGCCTGATCGGCGGCCCGCCCGGCAACGTGCTGCACAAGGCCCGGCGCGAGGGCGCGCGCGAGGCCGCCGGCGGGGCGCGGATCACCGAGTTTCCCGGCGACTTCACCCTGCAATCGGGGCAGCAGGCGGCGCTGGCCTGGCAGGCCCTGCCGCCCTTGGACCGCCCGACTGGCATCTTCGCCTTTTCCGACGAGATGGCCTGCGCCTTCATGGCCGGGCTTCAGCGCGCCGGGCATCATGTGCCGCGCGACGTGTCCATTGTCGGCTTTGACGATATCGAGCTGGTCTCGCACCTGGCCCCGGCACTGACCACCATCCGCCAGCCCAAGCGCGAGATCGGCCGCAAGGCGGCGCGGACCATCCTGGACCGCATCGCCGGGTGCGAGATCCCGGCCGTGACCCTGCTGGCGCCGCTGATGATGGCGCGCGAGACGACGGCGCCGCCGCCCTGAATGGCCAAAGGGCGCCCCTGCGGACGCCCCCCTTGCTGCGATATGGGTCGGTTCAGTCGGCGCTGGCCTCGTTCAGGCGCAGCCCGGCGGGGGCGCCGTGCAGGTCGTGGATCGGGGCGACCTCGGCCCCGGCCTCGCCGGCCAGCACGCGGTCGAACTGTTCGCGGTCCAGCGCGCCTTCCCAGCGGCTGACGACGACCGTGGCCACCGCATTGCCGATGAAATTGGTGATCGAGCGGCATTCCGACATGAAGCGGTCCACGCCCAGGATCAGCGCCATGCCGGCGACCGGCACCGTGGGCACCACCGACAGCGTCGCGGCCAGGGTGATGAAGCCCGCCCCGGTCACGCCCGCCGCGCCTTTCGACGACAGCATGGCGACCAGCAAGAGCAGGATCTGCTGTTGCAGCGTCAGGTCGGTATTGGTGGCCTGGGCGATGAACAGCGCCGCCAGCGTCATGTAGATGTTGGTGCCGTCCAGGTTGAAGCTGTAGCCGGTGGGCACGACCAGACCGACGACGGAACGCTTGCAGCCGGCCTTCTCCATCTTCTCCATCAGCGAGGGCAGGGCGGATTCCGAGGAGGAGGTGCCCAGCACCAGCAGGATCTCGGCCTTGAGATAGGAGATCAGCCGGAAGATCGAAAAGCCGTTGAGCATGCAGACCGTGCCCAGGATCACGATGACGAACAGCGCCGAGGTCAGGTAGAAGGTGCCGACCAGCGTCGCCAGGTTCACCACCGAGGCGATGCCGTATTTGCCGATGGTGAAGGCGAAGGCGCCGAAGGCGCCGATGGGCGCGGCCTTCATCAGGATGTCGACCATGCGGAACACGGCATGGCTGATCGCCTCGAACAGCGCCACGACCGGCTTGCCCTTGTCGCCGATCAGGATCAGGCCGATGCCGAACAGGATGGCGACGAACAGCACCTGCAGGATATTGCCGTCGACGAAGGCCGAGGTGATCGTGGACGGGATGATGTCCATGACAAAGCCGGTCAGCGAGGATTCATGCGCCTTGGCGGCGTAATCCGAGACCTTGCTGGCATCCAGCGTCGCCGGGTCGATGTTCATGCCGGCACCGGGCCGGATGACGTTGGCGGTGATCAGCCCGACGATCAGCGCCAGGGTCGAGAAGGTCAGGAAATAGCCGAAGGCCTTGCCGACGACCGAACCCACGCCCTTCAGCGTGCCCATGCCGGCCAGGCCGGTGACGATGGTCAGGAAGATGACTGGGGCGATGATCATCTTGACCAGCTTGATGAAGGCGTCGCCCAGCGGCTTCAGCGCCTCGCCGGTCTCGGGATAGAAATGCCCGATCAGCGCGCCGGCGGCGATGGCGCAAAGGACTTGGAAATAGAGATGCCTGTAAAAGGGCCGCGGTGCGTGAGCGACCGGCGCGGCCGTGGTGTCGATGTGCATGGGGCCTCCTCCAACCTGCGTATGACGATGATGTGACCGCCATGATAAATTCGCGGGCCGCGGCGCCCAAAAACCCGGCGCATGACAGCAATGCATTGTAATCATGGCTTTTTGTCCAAGGGCGCCGGTCAAATCCGTGTGGTTTTCCGCACAGTGCGGATCTGCTAGTGTGGAAATCCGCACAAAGCCCGACCGCAAGGGAATCCATGGCTGCCACAACCGATTCGCAAGGCGAGAGACCCAGCCCGATGCTGTGGCGGCTGACGCTCGCCGTCGCCGTGGCGCTGGCCCTGCTGGCGGCGATGGCGCTGACCTTTCGGCTGGCCCATGGCAATGCCGCCCGCGCCCTGACCGAGCGGCTGGAGATCAGCGCGCAAAGCCGGGTGCAGACGCTGGAAAGCGTGCTGGCCAAGCAGCGCGCGGTGGCCACGGTGCTGTCCGACGATGCCGCCGTGCTTCAGGCGCTGGCCGAGCCGTCGCCCGCCAATGTCGCGCGGGTGTCGGAAAAGCTGGAACGGTTGCAGGAACAGACCAGCAGCGCGGTGATCTACCTGCTGGATCGCGACGGCACGGCCATCGCTGCCTCGAACTGGCACGATCCCGACAGTTTCGTCGGCTCGGACTACAGCTTCCGCAGCTATTTCAGCGAGGCGCTGCTGCGGGGCGAGGCGACGCAATTCGCGCTTGGCACCGTCAGCCGCCGGCCGGGGCTCTACCTGTCTCACGACGTGCCGCAGAGGGGCGAGCCCCTGGGCGTCATCGTGGTGAAGGTGGAATTCGACGCGATGGAACAGGGCTGGGCGCAGGCGGCCGAGACCACGCTGGTCGCGGACGCGGCCGGGCAGGTGATCCTGTCCAGCGCGCCGCAATTGCGCTTTGCGCCCCTGCCGCCGATCCCGGCCGGGCAGGTCTCGGCCCGGCGCGCGGTGCCGGGGGCGGGCTGGGTGCTGTGGATCCACGCTCCGGGGACCGAGGCGGTGCGGGCGGGGCTGCTGGCGGTGGGCACCGTCGGCTTCCTGTTCACGCTGCTGCTGGCGGGCGGGGTTTCGGCCGCGCGGGCCCGCACCCGCGCCGCCCGCCGCATGGACGCCGAGCGCCGCTATCGCGCCGACCTGGAGCGCGCGGTCGAGGAACGCACCCGCGACCTGACCGCCGAGATGCGCGAGCGCCGCACGGCCGAGCAGCGGCTGGCGCAATTGCAGGGCGAGATGGTGCAGGCCAACAAGCTGGCGACGCTGGGCCAGATCACCGCCGGCGTCGCGCATGAGGTGAACACCCCCCTGGCCACCATCCGCCTTCTGGCCGAGAACGGCCGGCAGATGCTGCCGGCAGAGGCGCCCGACCTGGACCGCAACCTGGGCCAGATCCTGCGCATGACCGACCGCATCGCCCAGATCACCACCGAGCTGCGCGGCTTTGCCCGCAAGGCTACGGGCGAGCTGGGTCCGGTCGCGCTCAAGGATGCGCTGGATGCGGCGCTGCTTCTGACCGCCAGCCGGCGGCGGGCGCAGGACATCCGCCTGGTCCTGCCCCAGATCCCGCCCGGCCTGCGGGTCATGGCCGAGACCGTGCGGCTGGAGCAGGTGCTGGTGAACCTGATCCAGAACGCGCAAGAGGCGCTGGAGGGCCGGCCCGAGCCGGAAATCCGCATCGCGCTGCAGGACGACGGGCCGGTGCTGCGGCTCAGCATCTCGGACAACGGGCCGGGGCTGTCGCCGCAGATCGCCGCCCAGCTTTTCACCCCTTTCGCCACCAGCAAGCCCGAGGGGCTGGGTCTGGGCCTGGTGATCTCGCAAGAGATCGCGCGGGATTTCGGCGGCCGCCTGACGGCCGGGCCGCAGCGCGAAGGGCAGGGCGCCACTTTCCACCTGGACCTGCCGAAAGCCGCATGACCGATACACCCACCCCCGATACCCCGCTTGTCCGCCTTGTCGATGACGATCCCGACCTGCTCGAGGCGCAGATGCAGGCGCTGCACCTGGCGGGTTTTCGCGCCGAAGCCTTCACCGATGCGGCCGCGGCGCTTGGCGGGCTTGGCCCGGACTGGCCCGGCGTGGTGCTGTCGGACGTGCGCATGCCCGGCATGGACGGGTTCCAGCTGTTCGAACGCATCCGCGCGCTCGACCCCGACCTGCCGGTGATCCTGCTGACCGGGCATGGCGATGTGCCGATGGCGGTCGCGGCGCTGAAGCAGGGGGTCTATGACTTCCTGGCCAAGCCGGTCGGCGGCGGCACGCTGGCGGCGGCGCTGGCGCGTGCGGCCTCCAGCCGGGCCCTGGTGCTGGAAAACCGCGCCCTGCGCCGCCAGCAACAGGACAGCGCCGCGCGCGAGACCCGGCTGATCGGGCAAAGCCCCTTCATGCAGCACCTGCGCGAGACCGTGGCGCGGCTGGCCGAGGCGGGGGGCGACGTGCTGATCCTGGGCCCCGGCGGCTCGGGCAAGGAAACCGTGGCCCGCGCCATCCACCGCCAGGGTCCGCGCCGCGCCCGCGCCTTCGTTCCTGTCGCCTGCGCCGCGCTGGACGAGGCGCGTTTCGAATCCGAGATGCTGGGCGCCGAGCCGCAGGGCCGCACCCCGCGCGCGCCCGGCCGGCTCGAGGCCGCGCATCGCGGCACGCTCTATCTGGACGAGATCGACGCGCTTGCCCCCGCGCTGCAAGCCCGCCTGCTGGCGCTGATCGAGGCGGGCCAGATCCAGCCCCCCGGCAGCGCCGCGCCGCGGCCGCTGGACCTGCGCGTCATCGCCTCGAGCCGTGCCGACCTGGAACGGCTGATGCGCGAGGGGGCATTTCGCAGCGACCTCTACTACCGGCTGTCGGGCGCCGTCCTGACCCTGCCGCCGCTGGCCGAGCGGCGCGAGGACATCCCCGCGCTGTTTAGGCATTTCCTGCTGGCAGCGGCGGCGCGGCTGAACCTGCCGGTGGCGCCGGTCACGGGCGCGGTCAAGGCTCGGCTGGCCGGCCATGGCTGGCCCGGCAACCTGCGCGAATTGCGGCAATTCGCCGAAAGCCATGCGCTCGGCCTGACCCCCTTCGATCCGCCGGCCGAAGGCGGCGACGCGCCGGGCCTGTCGGACCTGGTCGCGGAATACGAGGCCGAACTGATCCGCGAGGCGCTGCGGCTCGCGCAGGGCAATGCCACCCAGGCGATGGCGCGGCTGCGCCTGCCGCGCAAGACCTTCTACGACAAGCTGGCGCGCCACGGCATCAAGCCCGCCGACTTCCGCCCCGGCTAAAGCGCAGCCAGCCGCTGGCGCAGATGCGGCATCCGCGCCAGCGTCGCGGCCAGCCGTGCGCGCCAGGACGGGCCCTGCGCCATCGCCGTCTCATAGGCGTCGTGCAATTCCTCGGGGCGCTCCTCGGCCAGAACCTCGATCAGGAACTCGGCCTGCGCCCGGTCCTTGCGCGCCTTCAGCGTATCGGGCCCGTCGCGGCGGCGGTCGGCGACGATCAGCTTGTGGATGGCGTAACGCTCGGGCCGCGGCACCTGGATCAGGAAACCGGCGCGGTAAAGCAGCGGCACCCGGATCGGCTCGGCGATCAGGAAGTTCAGGTAATGCAGGCTCTGCGCCGAGACGCCAAGCGCCGGCAGGTCGCGCAGCCCCTCGGTGCCGTCGAAACAGGGGGTCAGGAACTCGACCAGCGTCTGCTGCTCGCCCTGGCGCCAGCGCCAGACCCGCTGCCCCTCGACCGAGGGCAGGGGGGCAAAGCGCAACTCGCGGAACACTTCGGCCAGCGGCTCGGTCACCTGGTCGCCCAGCACCAGGGACAGCCGTTCGAAACTGGCGATGTCGATATCGTCGGTCATCGCCGCCTGGTCGAAGCCGATGCGCACGCCCAACTCGCCCTCGTAGCAGCGGAAGGCCTGGGTGCCGACCAGCGTGCCGCCCAGGCGGAACACCCCCGCCCGCGCCATGGCCGAGATCACCTGCCCCGAGCCGCGGTCGGTCATCAGGCAGCCCTCGGCCCGCAGGATGCGCATCAGGCGCGCGCGTTCGCGCTGGCTCTGCTTCTCGGCCTCGCGCAGGCTCTCCAGCCGCTCCAGCCGCGCGCGCAATTCCTCGCCGTCCTCGCCGATATAGCGGTCGAGGGTGCGGTCGCCGATGCGGAAATGGTCATACCAATACCCCTTCCGCCCGACCTTCTTCAGCCGCGGCACGCCGCGCAGCTCGCTGACCGCCGCATCCTTGAGATGCCGCAGCAGATCGGTCCAGGCCGCCACCGCCACCGGCGAAAGATGCTGCGCCATGAAGGCTACCCCACGGATTTTTTCCCGTGGGGCAGGATAGCGCCCCAAAACCTACCCCACAAGAAAAAATATGTGGGGTAGTCAAGCCCATCTTCTTCGTTCCTTAAATACCCAATGCTCCCGTGCAACCTGGCGCTGCCAGGGCCGGCTCGGCGCCATGCTCGGCGACCCAGGCCAGGGCGCCTGCCAGCACGGCCTCGTGCACCGCGGCGCCGATGGCCTCGCCCAAGGCGGTGTGCAGCCCGGCGAATGCGACACCGCCCGCATCGCAGGCGACCGCGATGCAATCCGTGCCGGTGCCGGTCGCACGCCCGGTCGGCAACGCGATCCCGGCATCCATCACCGCGGCGGTGCGGGCCTCGGCCGCGATGCTCAGCGCCTCGATCATGGCGGCATCGGTCAGCCCCTCCTCGACCAGCAGGGCGATGTTGATCGTGCCGTAGCCGCCGGGCGAAACCATGCGGCGCCGGCCCACCCGCTCGGCATTGCCCAGGCCGACGGTGGCCAGGCAGGCCACCGGCCCGGCATGGGCCAGCCGGTGATGGTGCAAGCCGCGCGAGGTCATCATGCCCACGTCGCCGCCATGGCCGATCCGCGCCATCTCGGCCCCCAGCCAGCCCATGGCATCCAGGTCCGGGGCCAGGTCGGCGTCGCGGACCTGGCGGATCAGGATATGCCGGGCGCTGCGAAAGCCGGGGCGATGCGGGGCAAAGGACAGCACGCGCCGCACCCGTCCCAGATCGGCCCCCAGCCAGGGCGAGGCCAGCGTGACCCGCAAATCCACCCGTGCCACCGCAATCCCTCCTGTGCCCATGCCGGCAGGGGTTTGCGCCATCGCGGGGCGGCGATCAATGCCCCTTTCAGATATGCAGCGCGTGGCCAAGCGCGCGCAGGCAGGCTTCGTGCAGCGCCTCGCCGCGGGTCGGATGGGCGTGGATGGTGCCGGCGATGTCCTCCAGCCGGGCGCCCATCTCCAGCGCCAGGGCAAAGCCGCCGGCCATCTCGGCCACGCCGGCGCCGACCGCCTGGATGCCCAGCACCTCATGCGTATCGGGCCGGGCGGTGACGCGGATGAAGCCCGCCTCGTCGCCCGCCGTCATCGCCCGGCCGTTGGCGGCAAAGGGGAAAAAGCCGGTCACGACCTCGCGCCCGGCCGCCGCGGCCTCCTCGGGGGAAATGCCGACGCTGACGATTTCGGGGTCGGTAAAGCAGACCGCCGGGATCGCCCGCTTGTCCCAGGCGCGGCGCTGGCCGGCGACCAGCTCGGCCACCATCTCGCCCTGGGCCATGGCGCGATGGGCCAGCATCGGCTCGCCGGTCACGTCGCCGATGGCCAGCACGCCGGTCATCGAGGTGCGGCAGCGCTCGTCGATGCGGATGAACGGTCCCGCCATCTCCAACCGCAGCCCCGCCACCCCCGCACCGGTCGCGCGCGGGCGGCGGCCCACCGTCACCAGCACCTTGTCGGCCTGGATGTCCTCGGCCCCGTCCACGCCGGCGACGCGCAGCGCGCCGCTGTCCGACAGTCCCCCGGCCCGCGCCCCGGTCAGCACCCGCACGCCCAGCTGGGTCAGGCGCTGCGCCACCGGCCGCGTCAGTTCGGCATCGTATTGCGGCAGGATGCGCGGCGCGGCCTCGACCACCGTCACTTCGGCGCCCAGCTTGGCATAGGCGATGCCCAGCTCCAGCCCGATATAGCCACCGCCGACCACGGCCAGCCGGCCCGGCACCTCGGTCAGCGCCAGCGCGTCGGTCGAGGAGATGACCTTGCCGCCGAAAGGCAGCGCCGGGATCTCGATCGGCTCCGAGCCGGTGGCGATGACCAGCACCTCGGTGCGGATCTGCACCGGGCCTTCGGGCGTCTCGACCAGCACGGTCTTGCCGTCGCGCACCGTCGCCCGGCCCGTCACCAGCCGCACCTTGGCCTTGCGCAAGAGCGTGGCGACTCCGCCGGTCAGCCGCTCGACGATGCCGTCCTTCCAGGCCATCGTCGCCCCCAGGTCCAGCCGGGCCGGACCGGCCGAAATTCCCATCGAAGGCACCGAGGAAAGCTGCGCAAGACGATGAAACTCCTCGGCCGCATGGATCAGCGCCTTCGAGGGGATGCAGCCCACGTTCAGGCAGGTTCCCCCGGGCGGCTCGGCATCAACCACCACCGTATCGACGCCCAGTTGCCCGGCGCGGATGGCGCAGACATAGCCGCCCGGACCGGCGCCGATCACCAGCAGCCTGCATTGGATCTCGCGCATCGCTCAGCCCTCCACGAAGATCAGCGCCGGGGTTTCCAGCAGTTCTTTCAGCCGCGCCACGAAGACGGCGGCGTCCCAGCCGTCGATCACCCGGTGGTCGAAGCTGCACGACAGGTTCATCATCTTGCGCGGCTCGAAGGCGGCGCCGTTCCAGTGGGGCCGGACCGCCAGCCGGTTGACGCCGACGATGGCGACCTCGGGCACGTTCAGGATCGGGGTCGAGGCGATGGCGCCCAATGGCCCCAGCGAGGTGATGGTGATGGTCGAGCCGGCCAACTCGTCGCGTTTTGCCGTGCCCTCCTTGGCGGCCGTGCCCAGCCGCCCGATCTCGGCGGCGAGGCTGCGCAGGTCCAGCGCCTCGGCATGGCGGACCACCGGCACCATCAGCCCCGAGGGCGTCTGCGCGGCGATGCCGATATGCACCCCGCCAAAGCGGCGGATCAGCCCGGCCGCGGCATCGTAATGCGCGTTCATCAGCGGCTGGTCGTGCACGGCGCGCACGATGGCGCGGGCGATGAAGGGCAGCAGCGTCAGCCGCGCGCCCTTGGCCTGCGCATTCATCCGGCCGCGCAGATCCTCGACCGCCGTGGCGTCGATTTCCTCGACGATGGTGATCTGCGGGATGCTGTTCGCGGCCTCCATCCGCTCGGCGATCTTGCGGCGCAGGCCGATGACGCGGATCTCCTCGACCGAATTGTCGGGCTGCGGACCCGAGGGGGCGGGGATGCCGCCCGAGGCGATGAAGGCGTCCAGATCCTCGTGCCCGATCCGGCCGGCCGGACCCGAGCCGCGCACCAGCCGCAGGTCCACCCCCGCCTCGCGGGCCCGCGCCCGCACGGCGGGCGAGGCGATGGGCCTTTCGCCCTCGGGGCGCAGGGGCGCGGCGGTGGCGGCGGGGCGTGCTGCCGGTTTCGGGGCGGGCTGCTCTGTCGCGGCTTCGGCCTTCGCCTCCGCCGGCTCTGGATCGGGCGGCGCTGTCTCGGCCTGTCGCGACGGGCCCGATGCTTCGGCCGTCGCCGGTGCCGGGGGGGCGGCGTCGCCGGCCACGTTGCCCGGCCCGTCCACCTCCAGCCGGATCAGCTCGGCGCCGACGGCGATCACGTCGCCGGGCTGCCCGGCCTGCCAGACCACCGTGCCGGTGACGGGCGAGGGGATTTCCACCGTCGCCTTGTCGGTCATCACGGCGACCATCGGGTCGTCCTCGCGCAGGACATCGCCGGGCTTGACCAGCCATTCGGAAATCTCGGCCTCGGCAATGCCTTCGCCGATATCGGGCATGCGGATTGCGTGAATACCCATCTCAGGCCACCTCGACCAGTTGACGCAATGCCTCGGCCACCCGTGCGGGGCCGGGGAAATAGCTCCATTCATGCGTATGCGGATAGGGCGTGTCCCAGCCCGCCACCCGCCGGATCGGCGCTTCCAGGTGCCAGAAGCATTCCGCCTGCACCAGCGCCGCCAGTTCCGCGCCATAGCCCGAGGTCAGCGTCGCCTCGTGCAGCACCAGGCAGCGGCCGGTCTTGTTGACCGAGGCCAGGATGGTTTCCATGTCCAAGGGCAGCAGGGTGCGCAGGTCGATCACCTCGGCATCGACGTCGGATTCCTCGGCGGCGGCAAGCGCGACATGGACCATGGTGCCATAGGTCAGCACCGTCGCCGCCCGGCCCTGGCGGCGCAGCACCGCCTTGCCCAGCGGGACGGTGTAATGCCCCTCGGGCACCTCGCCCAGCTCATGGCTTTTCCAGGCCGTGACCGGCCGGTCGTGATGGCCGTCGAAGGGCCCGTTGTAAAGCCGCTTCGGCTCCATGAAGATCACCGGGTCGGGATCCTCGATGGCGGCCAGCAGCAGCCCCTTGGCGTCGCGCGGGTTCGAGGGCACCACGGTCTTGAGCCCCGTGACATGGGTGAACAGCGCCTCGGGGCTCTGGCTGTGGGTCTGGCCGCCGAAGATGCCGCCGCCGGTGGGCATCCTGACCACCATCGGGCAGGTGAACTGCCCGGCCGAGCGATAGCGCAGCCGCGCCGCCTCGGACACGATCTGGTCATAGGCGGGATACATGTAGTCGGCGAACTGGATCTCGACCACCGGCTTCAGCCCGTATGCGGCCATGCCGATGCCGGCGCCGACGATGCCGGATTCGTTGATCGGCGTGTCGAAGCAGCGGGTCTTGCCGTATTTCGCCTGCAAGCCGGCGGTGCAGCGGAAGACGCCGCCGAAATAGCCCACATCCTCGCCGAAGACCACGACGGAGGGGTCGGCGCCCATGGCCACGTCCAGCGCGTCGCGGATGGCCTCGATCATCGTCATGCGTGCCATGTCAGAACCCCGCCTCGTGACGTTGCTTCAGAAGATGCGGCGGCATCTCGGCATAGACATCCTCGAACATGTCCGCGGGGCTGGGGTGCTGGCCGTGGTGCAGGGTGCCGATGGCCTCGGCGCGCTTCTGCTGTTCGGTGATCTCGGCCAGGATCTGGGCCTCGGCCTGCTGGTGGCGTTCGTCGCTCCAGACGCCAAGCGCGATCAGGTGGTTTTTCAGCCGCAGGATCGGGTCGCCCAGCGGCCAGGCCGCGCTTTCCTCGGCCGGGCGATAGGCCGAGGGATCGTCCGAGGTCGAATGCCCGCCGGCGCGATAGGTGACGTATTCGATCAGCGTCGGGCCGAGGTTGCGCCGGGCGCGTTCCGCCGCCCATTTCGCCACCGCCAGCACCGCCAGATAGTCATTGCCGTCGACGCGCAGCGAGGGGATGCCGAAGCCGTGCCCGCGCGCCGCAAAGGTGCCCGAACCTCCGCGCGCAATGCCCTGGAAGGTCGAGATCGCCCATTGGTTGTTGACGATGTTCAGGATCACCGGTGCCTTGTAGGTCGAGGCAAAGACCAGCGCGGCATGGAAGTCGCTCTCTGCCGTCGAGCCGTCGCCGATCCAGGCCGCCGAGATCTTGCGGTCGCCCGAGATGGCCGAGGCCATGGCCCAGCCGACCGCCTGGATGAACTGCGTGGCCAGGTTGCCCGAGATGGTGAAGAAGCCATGCTCGCGCGAGGAATAGCAGACCGGCAACTGCCGGCCGCGCATCGGATCCTCGGAATTCGAGAAGATCTGGTTCATCATCGAGCTGAGCGGATAACCGGCGGCGATCAGCAGCCCGGCCTGGCGATAGGTCGGGAAGTTCATGTCGCCCGGCGCCAGGGCCCGCTGGAAGGCGCAGGAAATCGCTTCCTCGCCCAGGTGCTGCATGTAGAAGCTGGTCTTTTGCTGGCGCTGCGCGTTCAGCATCCGCGCGTCATAGATGCGCAGCGTCATCATGTGGCGCAGCCCCTCCAGCAGGTCGTCGGGGGTGATCTCCAGCGCCTCGGCCCAGGGCCCGACGGCCTGGCCCTCGCGGTTCAGGACGCGGATGATGGTGAAGGCCAGGTCGCGGATCTCCTCGGGATCGACATCGACCGGCGGGCGGCGCACCGTGCCGGCGCGCGGGATCGCGACATGCGAGAAATCCGGCTGCCCGCCGGGCCGCACCTCGGGCTCGGGCACCACAAGGCCAAGCGGCGGATAGTCATTCGGGTCTGGCCTCTGCATCGGCACCTCCTTTGCCTTGGGGAACGGGATGGGATCGGGCCACGCTGCCGCGGATGTCGCGGATGCCGGGTATCCGGGCCAGGCCGGTCTGCGCCGGGATGCCCGCCGCAGAGCGGCACGCCCTATGCAGCGCCCGGCTGTATTGCCGGTCGCCGTTGCGGTGCAATGCGCCCGGCGCGCGCGCCAGGTGTTCCGGCGGCGCGCCGGTCGGAAAACTGACGACGTGAAGATGTTCCATCCCGTTCCTCCCAAGCGGATGATGCCACAGATCGTCGCAAAATCTTCTTTCTTTGTTTCCGGCTATCAGCCAAAATGCAAAAGATTCTTCTGATAAACCCGGTAAGACATGAGTGGACCTTCTGCCACGCGCCAGCTTGACGCGATCGACCTCAGGATCCTGCGGGCGCTGAGTCGCGACGGGCGGCTGTCCAACAGCCAGCTTGCCGAAAAGGTCGGCCTGTCGCCCAGCCCCTGCTGGCAGCGCACCCGCCGGCTGGAGGCCGAGGGCGTCATCAAGGGCTACAGCGCCATCCTGGACCAGTCGCGCCTGGGCGCCGCCGAAACCGTCATCATCGAGATCACGCTGGAGCGGCACGACGACAAGGTGCTGGAGGAGTTCGGCCGCGCCATGGCCGCCATCCCCGAGGTGCAGGAGGTCTGGCTGACCACCGGCGAATACGACTACCTGCTGAAGGTCGCGGTCAGCGGCACCCGCGGCTACGAGGAGTTTCTGCGCCGCAAGCTTTACCGGGTGCCGGGGATCCGCAACGCCCGCTCGATCTTCACCCTGCGCTGCCTGAAGGAACGCGGCAGCATCCTGCCGCTGCTGGCCGAAACGGATTGACGCGGCGCGGGCACCGCCGCGACGGGCCTTGGGCCGTGTCGCCTGCCAGAAGCGGGCCGTCATGCCGCCCCCTCGGCGTCGATGCGGATACGCGGGGTGCCGGCCTGGTCGCGCGTCACCTCGACCTCGTGCCGGCGATTGCCGATCATCACCCTGGCGCGGAAGCCCGGCCAATGCGAGGGCAGGGCGGGCGCCACCTCCAGCCTTTCGCCGTCCTTGATGCGCAGGCCCAGGATATGCTCGACCGCGACGCGGTGCAGCCAGCCGGCCGAGCCGGTATACCAGGTCCAGCCGGCGCGGCCGGTCTTTTCCTCGGCGCCATAGACATCGGCGGCGACGACATAGGGCTCGCCGCGATAGACCTGCAGGGTGGCGGTGTCGCTGGCATGGCTGATCGGGTTGAGCAGCCGGAACACCCGCCAGGCGTCGTCGGCGCGGCCCGCCATGCACAGCGCCTGCACCATCCAGATCGCGGCATGGGTATATTGCCCGCCGTTCT
Source organism: Paracoccus pantotrophus (assembly GCF_008824185.1). Classification (NCBI taxonomy): domain Bacteria; kingdom Pseudomonadati; phylum Pseudomonadota; class Alphaproteobacteria; order Rhodobacterales; family Paracoccaceae; genus Paracoccus; species Paracoccus pantotrophus. The sequence continues at coordinate 307,701 of NZ_CP044425.1, read as the reverse complement.
CGCGCACGCCGGGCGGATAGCCCTTGATATAGCCGGGATCCTGCGGCGCGCGGGCAAAGGGCGGGGTGAACAGCCGCAAGAGCATGCCGTCCTCGTCCAGCAGATGCTCCAGCGCCGCGTCCAGCGCCGGGTCGCGGCGGTCCCTGCGCCCGGCGCCCGAGATCACCGACCAGCTTTGCGCGATGGAATCGATGCGGCATTCCTGCGACGCGGCCGAGCCCAGCGGTGTGCCGTCGTCATAAATGCCGCGCAGATACCAGCCGCCGTCCCAGCCGTGCCGGTCCAGCGCGCGGGACAGCTTGGCGGCATGGGCGCGCCAGCGTTTCGCGCGCCCGTCCTCGCCGCGCGCCTCGGCCAGGGGGGCCATCATGGCGATGGTCTGGGCCAGGAACCAGCCCATCCAGACCGACTGGCCGCGCCCCGCCGCGCCGACGCGGTTCATGCCGTCGTTCCAGTCGCCGCCCAGGAACAGCGGCAGGCCCTGTTCGCCGGTGCGCGCGATGGCCAGTTCCAGCGCCAGCGCGGCATGGTCGTAAAGCGGGGCCATGCGGTCGCTGGTCTCGGGCCGGTAGAAGGCATCGTGTTCGCCCGGCTCCAGCGCGCGGCCCAGGATGAAGGGCAGGGGCTCGTCCAGGACGCTCCGGTCGCCCGTCACCTCGACATAGCGCGCCAGCGCATGGCCCAGCCAGACCACGTCGTCGGCGATCAGGGTGCGCACGCCCGCGCCGGTGCCGGGCAGCCACCAATGCTGCACGTCGCCTTCGGGGAACTGGCGCGAGCCGGCTTCCAGCAACTGGGCGCGGGCCAGCGCCGGATCATAGACCAGCATGGCCGAGGTGTCCTGCAACTGGTCGCGGAACCCGTAGGCCCCAGAAGCCTGGTAGAAGGCCGAGCGCGCCCGGATCCGGCAGGCGATGGCCTGATAGGGCAGCCAGCGGTTCACCATCAGGTCGAAGGCCGGGTCGGGGGTCTGCACCTGCAGGCGGTCGAAGATGTGCTGCCAATGCTCGGTCTGGGCGGTGGCGGCCTGCCGGGCGGTGTCGGTGCGGGCCAGCAGCGGGGCTGCGGCGGCGCCGGGCGCGGCGGCCAGCCGGAAGGTCACGTTCTGGCTTTCGCCCGGCTCGATCTCGATGCGGGTTTCCAGCATCATCACCGGGTCGCCGTCGTGGCGATGCACGAAGCGGCGGCTCAGCGTGGCGTCGAACCAGGCCGGCAGGCCGGCGTCGCGGTTGCGGCCCTGCCAGATCAGCCGCGACAGGCATAGCCCCGTCACCTCGCGGTCCACCGACAGGATCATGCGCTGGCCGGCATAGTCGATGGAATAGGGGTTCTCGCATTCCACCGCCCGCGCCTCGGGCAGGTAGCGCAGCTGCAGATAGGGCGCGGTCTTGGCGCGGGCGCCGCCCATCACCGGCTCCAGGAAATGTGCCACGTCCAGCGTCAGCCGGCGCGTGCCGTGGTTGGTCAGCCGCAGCCCGATCACCCGCAGGGCCGCATCGGGCGTCAGGCTGTGCAGCGCGGTGATCTCCAGCTCGCCCGACCAGGCGGTGAATTCGGAAAACCCGGCGCCGTGGCGGCATTGGTAAAGTGCCTCGCGCTGGCTCGACAGCGCCGCATAGGGGGTGTGGATCGCGCCGGTGCCCAGGTCGCGGATCAGGATGCCCTCGCCCGGCGGGTTGCTGACCGCGTCGTTCGACCAGGGCGTCAGCTGGTGGTCGCGCGAATTGGCCGACCAGGTAAAGCCCGCGCCCTCGGCCGAGATGTGAAAGCCGAAATCGCTGCGGGCCACGACATTGATCCAGGGGTTCGGCGTCGCCTCGCCATGGCGCAGGCGGATGACGTAATTGCCCTGCGCGTCGAAGCCGCCGGTGCCGTTCCAGAAATGCAGATCCTCGGGAGGGAAATCGCTGCGCAGCGCGGGGCGCTGCAGGGGCCGGGCCGGCGGACGGGCGATGCCGCGGCGCAGCTCGGCCGCCTCCAGCCGCTGGATCTGCCCGGCCAGGCTGCCGTTCTGGGCATGGATCACCACGCGCGCCACGGCCAGCAGCGTGTCGCGCGTCTCGGCCGAAAGCCCGTTGGCATCGACGGCAAAGACCGAGGGGCGCGAATGCAGCAACTGCATGCTGTGGCACAGGTTGTTCAGCGCCTCGTGCAGATGGGCGGCATAGCTCACGCGCTGCTCGTTCAGGATCACCAGGTCGCATTCGAGGCCGCGCATGCGCAGGTATTCCTGCATGCGGATCGCCTGGCGGGCCACCGGCATCAGGTCGGGGTCGTTGATGCGCAGCACCATGATCGGATTGTCGCCCGAGACCGACATCGGCCAGAGCGCCGATTGCGGTCCCATGACATGGCGCACCTGCGAGGCCAGCATCTGGTTGGGATAGACCAGCAGCGCGGCATAGCGGCGGAACAGCGCCGCCTCCTCGGGGGTGATGCTGGCATGATGCAGCTGCACCTGGCTACGGGTCCAGGCCATCTGGTGTTCGTTGTCATAGCTGGCTTCGTCGGCCAGGTGCAGATGCGCCTCTTCCAGCGCCTCGCGGCTGGCGGCGGCGACGGTCCAGAAGGTCACGACCGCCTCTTTCCCCGGATCCAGGGTCAGCCGCCGGCTGAGCGAGAAGATCGGGTCCAGCGTATAGTTTTCGCCCGGCGCCACCTGGGTCAGCAGGTCGGGATCGTCCAGCGCCTGCGGCGCGCGGATCGAGCGGCCGCGGCCGATGAACAGCCGCCGGTCGGTGGCCGCGCCATCGGGCACGCCGGCCCCGGCGCTCAGATGCATCAGGTGGCGGTCTGGGTCATGCGGGTTGCGCTTGTTGCGGCGGGCGAAGATGCGGCCGCGCTCGGGCTGGGCCTCGGTCGCGACGAACATGCGCGAGAAGGCGGTATGGGCGCGGTCGGCGTCGTTCTGGTCCAGCACGATCTCGCCATAGCTGGTCAGCGCCAGCTGGCGCGGCCGGTCCGACAGGTTGCGCAGCTTGACCCGCGCGCCGCGCGCGTCCAGGTCGTCGGACAGGATCACCTCGGTCTCGCAATGGATGCCCTCGCCCAGGGCGGCGAAATTCGCCTTGTAGTCGAACAGCCGGGCGGCATAGGCGATCTCGGGGTCGAAGCCGGGCGCGGCGGTGGCCGACCACCAGCGCCCCGAGGCCAGGTCGCGGATGAACAGGAACTCGCCCCAGGCATCCGCCGCCGGGTCGGGCCGCCAGCGGGTGATGGCAGTGCCGTCCATGCGCAGCCGCCCGGCGCCACTGGCATCCAGCAGCATCGACAGCCGCCCGTTCGACATGACCGCGACGGTATGGGGCGCGGCGGCGGCATCGGCCACCTCGACGATCTCGGTCTGGCCCAGTTCGGACGGGCCGGGCAGGCGGCGGCGCATCGTCTCGCGCAGGAGCGGCGAGACCTCGCGCGGGGTCTTCTGCTGCAAGAGCGTCGAGACGCTTTCGATCACCGGATCGGCGTTGAAGCGGTTGCGGTGCAGCCCGTCCATCAGGCAATTGGCGATGGCGATCAGGCTCATGCCCTGGTGATGGGCCATCACGCTGCGCACCACGGCGCATTTATGCCCCTGCGGCAGGCGCGAGGGGGTGAAGTCCACCGCGTCGAAAAAGCCGTATTCGCCGCGCGCGCCGAGATTCGCCAGCCGGTGCAGGTTCTTCAGCGCGCTGCGCGGGCGGAAGCCGGCGGCGATGAAGCTGGCATAGGGTGCGACCACCTGGTCGTCGCGCAGCCAGCGCCGCAGTGCCAGTTCCGGCACGCCGAAGGCGTAATACTGATAGTTCATCTGCGCGTCGCGGGCGTTATAGGCGCTTTCCGACACGCCCCAGGGCCGGCCGGCGCGCCAGCCGTCGCGGATCTGCGCCTCGACCGCGACATCGCAGGAACTGTGCAGGATCGAGCCGGGCGGTTCGTCCATCACCAGGGGCGCCATCAGGTATTCGAACATCGAGCCCGACCAGCTGACCAGCGTCGAGCCATAGGGCATCACCGTCATCGGCCGGCCGAGCCGGTTCCAGTGCTCGGTCGGCAGGTCGCCCTTGGCGATGGCGAAAAGCGAGGCGAGCCGCGCCTCCGAGGCCAGGAGGTCGTAGAAGGACTGGTCCGGCGCGCCCTCGACGCAATTGTAGCCGATGGCGAGCAGCTGGCGCTCGGGGTCCAGGAGGAAGGCGAAATCCATCTCGAAGGCGAAGGCGCGGGCGCGTTCGGCCAGCGCCGCCATGCGCCGGGCCGACAGGGCCACCTCGTCGGGGTCGATGCGGCCCAGGTTTTCCATCTCGTCGCAGGTCGAGACCAGCCGGCTCGTCCACCAATCCAGCTCGCGTGCGGCGGCGGTGGGGATCTCGGTCACGAGGCCCTGGATCAGCACCTGCAGGTTCGCGGCGGCGCGGGCGTAGCTTTGCACATGCAGGGGCGCGAGATGCGGCGCCTGGGCGCTGGCCATGCTGTGCCACAGCCCGGCGATGCGTTCCTCGATGCGGTCGCGCAGCGGGTTCAGGCTGCGCCGCTCGCGCGGGATGGCCGCATGCAGGCGGCGCATCAGCGACAGGATGTCCACCGCGCCCGACAGTTCCGGCAGATGATAAAGCGCCGGGTTGCGCGTCCACTCCTTGAGCGTCGAGGACAGCGTGATCAGATGCCCCGCCAGATTGCCGCTGTCCACCGCCGAGACATAGCGGGTGCCCAGGGGCTGCAAGGTATCGGTCGCATACCAGTTGTAGAGATGGCCGCGATGCCGTTCCAGCCGCTCGATGGTGCTCAGCGTGGCCTCGATGCGGTCCAGCGCCTCGCGCAGGGTGATCCAGCGGAACTCATGCGCGGTCACGGTCGAAAGCAGGTATAGCCCGATATTGGTGGGCGAGGTGCGCTCGGCCAGCTTGGGCTGCGGATGGTCCTGGTAGTTGTCGGGGGGCAGGTGATTGGTGCGCGCGTCCACGAAGGTCTCGAAAAAGCGCCAGATCAGCCGCGCCTCGGCCCGCCATTCCAGCCGCTCCTCGGCGGTCAGGGGGCGGGCGCCCTCATGCTCGATCGGGCGGGCACTGACCCAGGCGATCAGCGGCGCGCCCAGCCACAGCACGCCCAGCACCAGCGCCGGCGCCAGGTTCTCGGGGCGCAGCAGCGCCGCCAGCGCGACGAAGCCAAGCGCCAGCGCCAGCCCGCCGCGCATCAGCAGGAAATGGCCGGGCAGCGTCTCGTGCGCGCGGCGGGCCATGGCGTCGGCGGTGGTCCATTCCAGCAGGTGCCGCCGCGACACATAGACCCGGCACAGGCTGCGCACCATCGCATCGACCATGCTGAAGGCCATCTGCGGCAAAAGCGTCAGCCGCATCATGAAGGCGGTGATCTGGTCTATCAGCTCGTTGCCGATGACCAGCATGTGCCGCAGCCGCGCCACCCCGGACTGGCGCGGCATCAGCCCCATCAGCCAGCCCAGCAACTGCGACAGCCCGACCGAGACGCCCAGCAGGCCCAGCCAGAACAGTGCATCGGCATGGGGCAGGCCGATCACCGCCACCAGCCCCGCCAGCATCAGCGAGACCGGCAGCAGGCTGCGGCGCAGGTTGTCCACGATGCGGAACCGTGCCAGCGCATCCAGCCCGTTGCGCAGGTCCAGCAGATAGGGCAGCAACTGCCAGTCCCCGCGCGCCCAGCGGTGCTGGCGCGACAGGTCCACGTCGAAGCGCTTGGGGTATTCCTCGATGAAGTTCACGTCGGTCGCCAGCGCCGCGCGCAACCAGGCGCCCTCGATCAGGTCGTGGCTGAGGACCGAGTTCTCGCGGATGCCGTCCTGGGCGGCGATGGCGAAGGCATCGACGTCATAGATGCCCTTGCCGGTATAGGTGCCCTGGCCGAAAAGATCCTGGTACAGGTCCGAGACGGTGAAGACATAGGGGTCGATCCCCTTGTCCTGCGACAGGATGCGCTGGAAGGGCGAGGTCTGGCTGCCGTGTTTCAGAAGCGAGGTGACGCGCGGCTGGATCAGCCCGTGGCCGCGGATGACGCGCTGCCGCGCCGGGTCGTAGACCGGGCGGTTGACCGGATGCGCCATCATGCCGACCAGCATCCGCACCGTGTCGCGCGGCATCCGCGTGTCGGCGTCCAGCGTCACCACATAGCGGATGCCCTCGGGCGGGCGCGGGCCGGTATCGACGAAGCTGGTGTCGGGGCTGCCGCGCAGAAGCGCGTTCAGCTCGACCAGCTTGCCGCGCTTGCGCTCCCATCCCATCCAGGCGCCCTCGGCCTCGTTCCATTGCCGGCGCCGGTGCAGCAGGTAGAAGCGCCGCCCGATATGGGCGTATTTCTCGGACAGCGCCGCGATGCCCTGGCGGGCATAGGCCAAGAGTTCGGCGTCGCGCGGCGTCGTCTCCTCGGGCGCATCGGTGAAATCCGTGAGCAGCGCGAAGCTGAGCGCCGGATCGGGGTTCGCAAGGTAATGCACCTCGAGATTGCTCAGCAGGTCGTCGATGGTGTCGAGGCTGGTCAGCAGGCAGGGGATGGCGACCAGCGTGGCATGGTCGGGCGGGATGCCGTCCTTGAACTCATAGGCGGGCAGCTGCGCCGGCGCGATCAGCCGGCTGGCCATGAAGCGCAAGAGCGCCAGCCCCGCATCGAGAAAGGCCGCCAGCGACAGCACGATCAGCGTGGCGGCCAGGAAGCCGCCGGTCTGTGCCGGCACATAGGCCAGGCACAGCAGCACCGCCAGCAGCATCAGAGCCGCCAGCGGCAGGATCAGGCTGAGGATGCCGTGGCGCCGGGCCAGCCGGGCCAGCCGCTCGCGCCAGACCGGGCGATAGCCGCAATCGGCCTCGAAGCGCGGCGCGTCGTCGCCCAGCAGCACGACCGAGACCGGGATGTCCCGCCGCCCGGCCGCCGCCAGCGCGCGCTCGGCCACCTCGGGCTCGGCCAGGTCGGAATGGCGGGCGATCATCTCGATGCGGTTGCGGATCGCGTTGCGGGTCTGGGGGGCAAGGCGCTGGTGGTCGGGATCCTCGCGCAGGATCGCCTCGGTGCGGCTGGTGGCCTCGAACCATTCGCGCCAGTTGATCTCGTCCAGGCGCTTCAGCGCGCGGATGATATGGGCGGCGGTGACGTTGTTCGCGGTCTGGCGCGTCTGTTCGCCGGCCATCACCTGCTCGGCGGTGCGGCCCTGCGCTGCAAGCCGGCGGGCGAGCTGTTCGGTGATGGCATGGGTGCGGTCGAGGCCGGCATGGACGCGATAGATCACCTGCGCGACGAAGGCCGCGTCCTGCAGGGCGGGACCGGGCACCGCCAAGTCGAAATCCGCAGGCCCCGGCTCGTCCATGGCCATCAGCCGGTCCATGGCGGCATTGGCCTCGCGCCGGCCGCGGCGGGCGCGCTCGGTCTCCTCGCTCAGCCGCAGCATGCGCAGCAAAAGCGCATAGCGCAGCATCGAGGGCAGCGACCACAGCTCGCCGATGGTCAGCCAATCCACCTGCTGCGCCCCGGCGATGAAATCGGCGAAGCTGCGTTCGCGCAGGTCGCCGTCGGTCATGGTGACATAGTCCCAGGCCAGGGCCAGCACGCGGGGGATCGGCTCGGCCACCGGCTGGAACTGCCCGCGCGGCAGCGAGCGCAGGAAGGCCGGGCTGAGGTCGCGGGTCAGGTGGCGATAGGTCTCGGCGATGGTGTGGTAATTGTCCAGCAGCCAGCGCGTCGCGGTGGTGATATGCTCGCTCTCGG